>NZ_SMLA01000028.1:0-78001 GCF_004349225.1 Saccharopolyspora karakumensis | reverse complement strand
GGACAGGGCCTCCCACGTGTGAACCGGGTGCGGGACCCCGTAACGCACCGGGGAGTTCGAGGAGGCGGCCCGCTCAGGGGGAGCGGGCCGCCTCCTCGTCGGTGCGGCGGTGATCACTTCCCCGGACCTCCATGATCGGGAGCGCGTAATCTGGAGTCCTGGTGGACATTTCGGACGCTTCTCCCGTCGCTGCCGACCCGACGCCTTCGGTGCGGGTGGGTCGCCGTTCGCTGGTCGTGCTCGCCGGTGTGCCCGGCGCGGGCAAGAGCACCGTGCTGGCCAAGATGCGCTCGGACGAGGACGTGGTCCGGCTGGATTCCGAGCAGGTGCGCGCCAGGCTGCGCGCCCTCTCGCCCGGCATCCCCTACCGCTACTACCGGCCGCTGGTGCACCTGCTGCACCGGTCCCGGATCTTGTGGGCGTGCCTGGTCAACCGCGGTCCGGTGGTCGCGCACGAGCCCGCGACCAGGGCGAGCACGCGGCTGATGCTGCTGGTCTTCGCGTGCCTGAGCGGGCGGCGGACGGTCCTGCTGTGGCTGCACGCCGACGCCGACTCGGCGTTGGACGGGCAGCGGGCGCGGGGCAGGCTGATCCGGTCGAGCTCCTTCCAGCGGCACGTGCTGCGGGCCGAGCGGATGCACCGGCGCCTGCTGGCCGGGGAGCGGCTGATCGGCTGGCGCCGGGTGCACCTGTTCACCCGTTCTCAGGTGGCCGATGGCCTGCGGCTCGACGTCGAGACGTGACCTGCGTCCCCTTGGGCAGGGGCGGGCCGACATCAACTGATCGCGATGATTACCCTGGACCCCCGGTGCTGCGGCCAGATGTCGCTGCGCCAGGCTGAGATTTTTCGAGCTGCGGGTCACTGGCAACAGGGTGTGCGTCGGGTGGAGCGCGCGGTTCGACAAGCGCAAGCGGAGTCCAAGCAGGTTCGCCGCACGCCACCGAGTGGACGCACAGCCCCGTCAGCACGCGCGGGGTGGCGCCGGACCTTTTTCCGCGATCAGCCCACCGCCGACCCACCTAGGGAGACCCGCGTTCCGCATGCCTACTTTCGCTGAACTCGAACTCGACGAGCGCGTCCAGAAGACGCTGACCGAGATCGGGTACGAGGCCCCGTCGCCGATCCAGGAGCAGACGATCCCGCTGCTGCTGGAAGGCCGCGACGTGCTGGGCCTGGCGCAGACCGGTACCGGCAAGACCGCCGCGTTCGCGCTGCCGATTCTGTCCAACATGGACCTGACCACCACCAAGCCGCAGGCCCTGGTGCTGGCGCCCACCCGCGAGCTGGCCATCCAGGTCTCCGAGGCGTTCCAGCGCTACGCCTCGCACCTGCCCGGCTTCCACGTGCTGCCGATCTACGGCGGCACCGGTTACGGCCCGCAGCTGGCGGGTCTGCGCCGCGGCGCGCACGTCGTCGTCGGCACCCCGGGCCGGCTCATCGACCACCTGGAGAAGGGCTCGCTGGACCTCAGCGCGCTGAAGAACCTGGTGCTCGACGAGGCCGACGAGATGCTGCGCATGGGCTTCATCGAGGACGTCGAGAAGATCCTGCAGTCGGTTCCCAGCCAGCGCCAGGTCGCGCTGTTCTCGGCGACGATGCCGCAGGGCATCCGCAAGATCACGCAGAACTACCTGAACAACCCGGCGGAGATCTCGGTCAAGACCAAGACCTCCACCGCCACCAACATCAACCAGCGGCACGTGCCGGTGCGCGCCTCCAACAAGCTGGACGCGCTGACCCGCATCCTCGAGGTCGAGACCTTCGACGCGATGATCGTGTTCGTGCGCACCAAGCAGCTCACCGAGGAGCTCGCGGAGAAGCTGCAGGCGCGCGGTTTCAGCGCCTCGGCCATCAACGGCGACATCGCCCAGGCCCAGCGCGAGCGCACCATCGGTCACCTGCGCGACGGCAAGATCGACATCCTGGTGGCCACCGACGTGGCCGCGCGCGGACTCGACGTCGAGCGCATCTCGCACGTGCTCAACTACGACATCCCGCACGACACCGAGTCCTACGTGCACCGCGTGGGCCGCACCGGTCGTGCCGGGCGCAGCGGCGAGGCGATCCTGTTCGTCTCCCCGCGCGAGCGGCACCTGCTGCGCGCGATCGAGCGGGCCACCCGCCAGCAGATCACGCAGATGGAGCTGCCGAGCATCGACGCGGTCAACGACCGCCGTCTGGCGAAGTTCGCGCAGAGCATCACCGACACGCTGGCCAAGGGCGGCCTGGAGGTCTTCCAGGAGCTGGTCAACGAGTACGAGCGCACCCACGACGTGCCCGCCTCGGAGATCGCCGCGGCCCTCGCCGCGATGGCCCAGGGGGAGCGTCCGCTGCTGCTGGAGGCCGAGCCGGAGCCGGCGCGCCGCGACGGCCCGACGTTCCACAGCAACAACGCCGACACCGAGACCTACCGGGTCGAGGTCGGCCGCCGGAACCGCGTCACGCCGCGCGCACTGGTCGGTGCGCTGGCCAACGAGGGCGGCGTGCCCAGCAAGTACATCGGGCACATCGACATCCGCAACGAGCACACGCTGATCGAGCTGCCCGCGGACCTGCCCGAGGAGCTGCTGACCAAGCTGCGCGCCACCCAGGTGGCCGGTCGTGGTCTGAAGATCACCCGCGCCGACGGTGAGTTCATCAGCCGCCGCCCGCGCCGCCCCGCCGGCAACCGGGACCGCGACAACAAGCCGCGTCCGCACCGCAAGGGCCAGGGCACCGGTGGTCAGCGCTCCCCGCAGCAGCACCGCACGTCCGGCCCCAAGCGCGACCTGCGGCACACCGGAGCCTGAGTCCGAGTTTTCTCGGTTCGCCTGCAAGCGGCGTAGCCGCGAGCTGCGAGGCCACCCTCGCAGCTCGCACCGCCGCGGGTTCTGACACGCCTCCTGGTGAGGACAGCCGCAGCGTTGTGTATTGGCATACATGAGTCGCGGATCCCGGAGCCAGGAGGCGTGTCAGTTCCGCTACCCGCACCGCCAAGCAAACCGAGGAAATAGGTCTTCACAACCGGTCGGTTACCCTCGCATAGGTACCCAGGTACATCCATCGACTCTGGAGCCCGTGAACCCGTGTTCGACACTCTCTCCGACCGGCTCACCTCGGTCCTGACGAACCTGCGCGGCAAGGGGCGGCTGTCCGAAGCCGACATCGACGCCACCGCGCGGGAGATCCGCATCGCCCTGCTCGAAGCGGACGTGGCGCTTCCCGTCGTGCGCGGGTTCATCAAGGGTGTCAAGGAACGGGCCAAGGGCTCCGAGGTCTCGCAGGCGCTGAACCCGGCCCAGCAGGTCGTCAAGATCGTCAACGAGGAACTGGTCACGATCCTCGGCGGTGAGACCCGTCGCCTGGAGCTGGCCAAGACCCCGCCGACGGTGATCATGCTCGCGGGTCTGCAGGGTGCGGGTAAGACGACGTTGGCGGGCAAGCTCGCCAAGTGGCTGTCCGGTCAGGGCCACACGCCGATGCTGGTGGCCTGCGACCTGCAGCGCCCGAACGCCGTCAACCAGCTGCAGGTGGTCGGTGAGCGCGCCGGTGTCCCGGTGTTCGCTCCCGAGCCGGGCAACGGCGTCGGCGACCCGGTGCAGGTCTCCCGCGACAGCATCGAGGAAGCCAAGCGCGCGCAGCACGACATCGTCATCGTCGACACCGCCGGCCGGTTGGGCGTCGACGAGGAGATGATGAAGCAGGCCGCCGACATCCGGGACGCGGTCACGCCGGACGAGATCCTGTTCGTCCTGGACGCGATGATCGGTCAGGACGCGGTGACCACCGCCGAGGCGTTCCGCGACGGCGTGGGCTTCTCCGGTGTGGTGCTGACCAAGCTCGACGGTGACGCCCGCGGTGGTGCCGCGCTGTCGGTCCGCGAGGTCACCGGCCAGCCGATCATGTTCGCCTCCAGCGGTGAGAAGCTGGAGGACTTCGACGTCTTCCACCCGGACCGGATGGGCAACCGGATCCTGGGCATGGGCGACATGCTCACCCTGATCGAGCAGGCCGAGCAGGCCTTCGACCAGGAGCAGGCCGAGAAGGCCGCGGAGAAGCTGGGCACCGGCCAGCTGACCCTGGAGGACTTCCTGGAGCAGATGCAGGCGGTGCGGCGGATGGGTCCGCTGCAGAACCTGCTGGGCATGCTGCCGGGCGCGGGCCAGATGAAGGACCAGCTGGCCAACTTCGACGAGAAGCAGCTCGACCGCATCCAGGCGATCATCCGCGGCATGACCCCGGCCGAGCGGGCCGACCCGAAGATCATCAACGCCTCCCGCCGCCAGCGCATCGCGCGCGGTTCGGGTGTGACCGTCGGCGACATCAACGACCTGGTCAACCGGTTCTTCGAAGCCCGCAAGATGATGCAGCGGATGGCCGGCCAGTTCGGCGGCTTCGGCGGCGGAGGCGGCGGCAGCAAGAACCGCAAGGGCAAGAAGGGGAAGAAGGGCAAGAAGGGCAAGGGCGGCCCGACCCCGCCGAAGGGCACGAAGGGCATGCCCGGCGGCTTCCCCGGCCTCCCCCCGGGTGGAATGCCCGGCATGGGCGGCGGAGCCGGTCCGGATCTGTCCAAACTGGACCCCACGGCCAACCAGCTCCCGCCCGGCTTCGACCCGTCGAAGCTGAACTTCGGCAAGAAGGACCAGTGACGGCGCTGCACCTGCGCGCCACGGTGCTGCCCGAGGGCGCGCAGCGGGACCTGTGGATCGTCGACGGCCGGATCTCCTCGGAACCGGTCGCCGGTGCCGAGACCGTCTTCGACGGTGGCTACGTGCTGCCCGGTCTGGTCGACGCGCACTGCCACGTCGGCATCGGAACCCGGGGACCGGTCGAGCTCGACGAGGCCGTCACCCAGGCCGAGACCGACCGCGACGCGGGCACCCTGCTGATCCGCGACTGCGGTTCGCCGATCGACACCCGGCCGCTGCAGCAGCGCGACGACCTGCCGCGCATCATCCGCGCGGGCAAGCACCTGGCCCGCCCCAAGCGCTACATCCCGAAGCTGTCCGACGACCTCGACGACGAGCAGGATCTGCCCGCCGCGGTCGCCGAGCAGGCCGCCTACGGCGACGGCTGGATCAAGCTCGTCGGCGACTGGATCGACCGCTCGGTGGGCGACCTGGCCCCGCTGTGGAGCGACGAGGTGCTGGCCGAGGCCATCGACACCGCGCACCGCCTCGGCGCCCGGGTCACCGCCCACGTGTTCGGCGAGGACGCGCTGCCCGGCCTGATCAACGCGGGCATCGACTGCATCGAACACGGCACCGGCCTGACCGACGAGACCGTCGAACTGATGGCCGCACGCGGCACCGCGCTGGTGCCGACCCTGGTCAACGTGGAGAACTTCCCGGGCTTCGCCGCGGCCGCGACGAAGTACCCGGACTACGCCACGCACATGACGGCCCTCTACGAGCGAGCCGACAGCACCGTCGCCAAGGCCATCGAGGCGGGCATCCCGGTCTACGCGGGCACCGACGCCGGAGGCGGCATCCCGCACGGCGTGCTGGCCGACGAGGTCGCCGCGCTGCACCGGGTCGGCATGTCCACCGAGCAGGCGCTCAGCGCCGCCTCCTGGGGCGCGCGCGAGTGGCTGGGCTGGTCGGGCCTGGAGCACGGCGCTCTCGCCGACCTGGTGTGCTACGACGCGGACCCCCGCAAGGACCTGGACGTTCTCCGCTCGCCGAGTCGAATCCTGCTAGGCGGCAAGGTCTTCTAGCCCTTCGAACAGTCTGAAAACGGTCCCCGCAATCGTTTCCGCCTCCGCTCGGCGACACAGCGTTCCCGTGTGCGAACCCTTAGGGTTGGTAGGTCGAGGGGAGCGTCTTGTGGGGGAGAAGCGGGATCCTTACCTTCAACCGATGCGTCGGGTGGACGGCACCGCCGACCTGCACCCCAGGTTCTGGGAGGCGCAGCTGGAAGCGGCCAGGCGGGGTTCGCTGGCCTGGGGTTTCGCGGCGTTCTTCCTCGGATACGGCGGCTACTACCTCGCCGTGGTCATCCTCGGCGCCGTGCGGGAGCCCGAGGGCGGGTTCAACCCCGCGCAACCGCCGAACACCGGCCCGCTGCTGCTGGTCGCGTTCGCGCCGAACATCCTGCTCGGTCTGATTCCCGCGGTCTTCTCCTGGTGGCGAGGGCACGGGCTGCGCGCCGACTTCGGCATCCTGCCCCGGCGCCGCGACGTGAAGGTCGGCCTGATCTGCGGGCTCTGCGCGCTGTTCGGGTCGTGGATGGTGACCCTGGTGGTCATCGCGCTCGCCGGCCCGCCACCGGAATCCGACCTGACCAGGCTGATGCAAGGAGACCGGACGGTCTGGTTGTTCCTGTTCGCGCTGTTCGCGTTCCTGGGCGCGCCCTTGACCGAAGAGCTGCTGATGCGCGGTGCCCTGTGGGGCGCGATGGAGCACTACCGGATCCCGCGCGTCGCGATCCTCATCCTGACCTCGGTGATCTTCGCCCTGATACACCAGGAGGTGTGGCGGACGCCGGTGCTGTTCGTCGGCGGGCTGGCCATCGGGATGGCGCGGATGATCACCGGGCGCGTGTCGGCCAGCATGGTCGCGCACGCCACCAACAACTTCCTGCCGGCACTCCTGCTGTTCGCCGTGGCCAGATGAACACCCCGCCCGAGACGTGGTGATCGTGACCCGGCGAGGCACCGCAGTAGTCTGACGACTTCCGCCGGTGTCAGCCGACATCGTCACGCGGGTCGTCGATCCGCTGTTCGGCATCACGGAGGCGCTCGTGCACACACAAGAATCCGGAATCGGCGATCCGGCTCCCGGTGGCCGCACCTGGGTGGCCGCTCCGCCGGTGCGCACGCACCGCTGGGGGCTGGGGGCCTTCTTCTTCGCCGAAGCGGTGTTCGTGCTGACCTCGGTGGTGCTGGCCGCCGCGTTCGGCGAGCCGGGTGTGTGGTCCATCGTGCTGATGCTGGTGCTGCCGACCCTGCTGGCCGGTGGCGTGGCGGTGCTCATCACCGTGGTGCGGGGCAACGGCCCGGTGCAGGACTTCGGGCTGGAGTGGCGCTGGTCGGACGTCCGGACCGGACTGGCCATCGGTGGCGTCGGGCTCGTCACCACCACGATCGCCACCATGCTGTGGACGCACTGGGCCGAGCCCGGTCAGACCTCCACGGTGAGCAGCGTCCTCGACGGGGTCCGGTTGCCGCCCGTGGTCGCGGTGCTGCTGTTCCTGCACGTCTGGCTGGTCGCACCGCTGTGCGAGGAGCTGCTCTACCGCGGTCTGCTGTGGGGCGCGATGGAGCGGCTGCGCTGGAGCCAGCTCAACGTGTTCGTGCTGAGCACCGCGGTGTTCGCGATCGGGCACCTGGAACCGGCGCGCACCTGGCTGCTGCTGGTGATCACCATCCCGATCGGTCTGGCCAGGATGGTGACCGGCCGCCTCACCGCCAGCGTGATCGCCCACCAGGTGAACAACTTCCTCCCGGCGCTGGGCCTGCTCCTGGTCTCCCTGGGCCTGATGCCCACCTGAGCCGAGCCGGCGTCGCCGGAGGTTCTCATGGCGTCCTCTGGTGAGGACGCCGTGACTGGCCATACATCAGGAGCGGCGCCCGGAGCCAGAGGGCGTCTGAGGTTCTCCTACCGGCACCGCCGAGCAAGATGCCCCGGTCACCACTGACGATGAGCGTCTGGCAGAATAGGTTGCTGTTCGCGGCTTGGGGTCCCTCTCACCTCTTGCCGGCGATTTGACCTACGAGCTGTGCGAATCGCTGCCCCACGCGGTTGGCGCATCGCTCACCGGAGCACCAATGAGAGTCTGAGGAGCACCAGCACCCGTGGCTGTGAAGATCAAGCTCGCGCGGATCGGCAAGATCCGGGAGCCGCACTACCGCATCGTCATCGCAGACGCCCGCACCCGTCGCAACGGCCGGGTCATCGAGACGATCGGTCAGTACCACCCGAAGGAGAACCCGAGCGGCATCATCGTCGACTCGGAGCGGGCGCAGTACTGGCTGGGTGTCGGCGCGCAGCCGACCGAACCGGTGCGCAACATCCTGGAGATCACCGGCGACTGGCAGAAGCACAAGGGCCTGCCGGGCGCCGAGGGCACCCTGAAGGTCGCCGAGCCGAAGACGAGCAAGCAGGAGCTGTTCGAGGCCGCTCTCGCCGCCGCCGGCGAGGAGCCGACCGTCGAGGCCACCACCCCGAAGAAGAAGGGTGGCAAGAAGTCCGAGGCCAAGGCTGAGGACAAGGCCGACGAGAAGGCCGAGGACAAGGCTGCCGAGCAGAAGTCCGAGGACGGTCAGGCGTGACGGTCCTCTCGGACGCGCTTGAACACCTGGTGCGCGGCATCGTCGACAACCCCGACGATGTCCGCGTCCAGCTGCTGACGACCCGGCGTGGTCGCACCCTCGAGGTGCACGTCAACCCGGACGACCTGGGCAAGGTCATCGGACGCGGCGGGCGCACCGCCACCGCGCTGCGGACCGTGATGACCGGCATCGGTGGTCGCGGTATCCGGGTCGACGTGGTCGACACCGACCGCTGATCGGGATGAACGAACTTCAGCCGGAGGCCCTCGCAGTGGGGCGCGTGGTGCGGCCGCATGGCGTGCGGGGCGAGCTCGTCGTCGAGGTGCTCACCGACAGCCCGGAGCTGCGGTTCGTTCCCGGTGCGGTGCTCGGTTTGAAGCGCCGAGGAGCCGGTCAGAGCAGTAAGAAGAGCGCGCAGAGCCTCACCGTGACAGCCGCCCGGCAGCACGCCGGGCGGCTGTTGGTGCGCGCTGAGGGCGTGGACGGCCGGGACGCCGCGGAGGAGCTGCGCGGTGCGCTGCTGACGGTCTCCGCCGACGAGGCCGAGTCGCCCGAGGACCCCGACGAGTTCCACGACACCGAGCTGATCGGGCTGCGCGCGGCCCTGGTCTCCGGTGAGGACGTGGGCGTGGTGCGCGACGTGCTGCACTCGCCCGCCGGCGAACTCCTCGCGATCACCATCGCGGACCCGGAGGCTGAGAAGGGCGAACGAGAAGCCCTGGTGCCGTTCGTCTCCGCCATCGTCCCCGAGGTCGACCTCGGGGGCGGCAGGGTCGTGCTCGACCCGCCCGAAGGCCTGCTGGACTGAGCCGGCAGCCGAGGCCGTTGTGCGCGGCGGTGCGAGTTGCTCGGGAAGCGGCTTCGCCGCTCGCAAGGATCCACCGCAGCACCCGTTCACGGGCGTTCCCCAGACGAGGCCATCATGCGCATCGACGTCATCACGATCTTCCCCGACTACCTGAACCCGCTGCGGGAAGCGCTGCTGGGCAAGGCCATCGAGCGCGAGCGGATCTCCGTCGGCGTGCACGACCTGCGCGACTGGACGCACGACGTGCACCGCGCGGTCGACGACAGCCCCTACGGCGGCGGCCCCGGCATGGTGATGAAGCCCGACGTCTGGGGCGAGGCGCTCGACGAGGTTGGCGCCGCGCAGGAGGCCACGCCCCGGCTGATCGTGCCCACCCCGGCCGGGCGGCCGTTCGACCAGAAGACCGCCGTGCGCTGGTCGCAGGACCCGTGGCTGATCTTCGCCTGCGGCCGGTACGAGGGCATCGACCAGCGGGTCATCGACGACGCAGCCACCCGGATGCCGGTCGATGAGGTCTCCATCGGCGACTACGTGCTGGTCGGTGGTGAGGTCGCCGCGCTGACGATGATCGAGGCCGTCGTGCGGCTGCTGCCCGGAGTGCTGGGCAACCCGCTGTCGGCGGAGCAGGACTCGTTCTCGGACGGTCTGCTGGAAGGCCCTTGCTACACCCGTCCCGAGGTGTGGCGGGATCGCCCGGTTCCCGACGTCCTGCGCTCGGGCAACCACGCCGCGATCGCTCGCTGGCGGCGCGATCAGGCGTTGGAGCGGACCTACCACCGGCGGCCGGAACTGCTCTCGGCGTTGCCCGAGGGGGACCTGGATAAGGCCGACCGGAAACAGCTCGATAAACTGCGCGCGTCGGATGCTTCCGACGATGCCGGTGAGGCCGGAGACGCGTCGCGCTGAGCCCCTCGTTGAAGGGGCCGGATCGGGCGAGGAAATGCGGATCTGGCACACTGGACAGGTTGATGCAGTCGAGCCACCTGGTTCGACATGCGCAAAGAGCAAGTTCACCCCGTGTCGGGCGGTGCCCACCTTCCAGGTCGGGTCATCGACATGTGAGAACACGGGTGCCTTCGACACGGATGAGGACGGACCACCGATGAACACCCTGGACGCGTTGGACGCCCAGTCGCTGCGTTCCGACATCCCGGCCTTCCGGCCCGGTGACACGCTGAAGGTTCACGTCCGCGTCATCGAGGGTTCGCGCGAGCGGACTCAGGTCTTCCAGGGCGCAGTCATCCGCCGCCAGGGCGATGGCATCCGGGAGACCTTCACCGTGCGCAAGGTTTCCTTCGGTGTCGGTGTGGAGCGGACTTTCCCGGTGCACACCCCGAACATCGCGCAGATCGAGGTCGTCTCGCGCGGCGATGTCCGGCGGGCGAAGCTGTACTACCTGCGCGACCGGCGCGGCAAGGCGGCGAAGATCAAGGAGAAGCGGGAGACCGCTTCGGCGTCCTGATCGACGCGAGACGTTGCAGTTCTGAAGGGCCCGGCCGCGGAAGCGTCCGGGCCCTTCTGCTGTCCACCTTCGGGTGATCAATGCAGGCCCAGCGGGTGCAGGTGCTGACCGCGGAACGGGATGATCCGGAAAATCGCACGTCATCGGGGCGGGACCGGGCGGCGTTCCCGGTTCGCCGCGCCGGGGGAGCGCGATGGCCCCTGAGCCGGTTCAAGTAGCCTGGCCGGGTGGCCGACGTCATGCGCAGCGGATCAGCGGAAGAGCCCCAGGACTCGGAGCACCGTGAGGGTGCTCCCGACAGGGGGTCTCAACACCCGAAGTCGAAGGGCAAGAAGAAGTCTTCCTTCTGGGTGGAGTTGCCCATCCTGATCGTGACCGCCCTGGTGCTCACGGTGCTCATCCAGGCGTTCCTGGCCCGGGTGTACGTGATCCCGTCGCAGTCGATGGAGCAGACGCTGCACGGCTGCACCGGTTGCAACAACGACCGGGTGCTGGTCGACAAGGTCTCCTACCGCTTCGCCGACCCCGAGCCCGGCGACGTCGTGGTCTTCCGCGGTCCGCAGCCGTGGGTGCAGAACGAGTTCACCGCCGAGGAGTCCACCAACCCGGTCGCCGGCTTCTTCCAGGGCGCGGCCGCCCTGCTGGGCTTCGGGGCGCCGGACGAGAAGGACTTCGTCAAGCGGGTCATCGCCGTCGGCGGCCAGACCGTCGAGTGCTGCGACCCGCAGAACCGGGTCCTGGTGGACGGCAAGCCGCTCAACGAGCCCTACGTGTACTGGGAGCCGGGCCGCGGCGTCGGCCAGGACGAGTTCGCGCCGGTCACCGTTCCGCAGGGGCACCTGTGGGTGATGGGTGACAACCGCAACGACTCCTCCGACTCCCGCGTGCAGGGTGGTGGCGGCACCAACGGCGCCGTCCCGGTGGACAACGTCATCGGCAAGGCGCAGGTCATCGTGCTGCCGCCGACCCGCTGGCAGAGCATCCCGGAGCCCAACCCGCAGTCGACGGCGCTGGGCGCGCCGGCCTGGCAGGGCGGGCTGCCGCTGGGCGTGGGTTTCGCCGCGGCGTTCCCCGCGGTCTGGATGGGTCGTAGGCTCGTCGGTGCAGTGAGCAAGCGACGGCAGTCGGAGTGACATCGAAGTGACGGTGACGGACTTCCGGCCACCCCGGTCGGTGATCCGGCGCAGCAGCGGCAACTGGGCCCTGCAGAGCGCCCTGGATCGCCGGGGGCTGGGCCCGGTCGCCGGTGTGGACGAGGCCGGGCGCGGAGCGTGCGCCGGGCCGCTGGTGGTCGCCGCGTGCGTGCTCAAGCCGGGTGATGCGAAGCGCTTCGACGGTTTGACCGACTCGAAGGTGCTGACCGAGGCCGACCGGGAGCGGCTCTACGACCGCATCACCTCCCGCGCGCTGAGCTGCTCGACCGTGGTGATCCCGGCCGAGGACGTGGATGCGCTGGGCATTCACGTCGCCAACCTGGAGGGCATGCGCCGTTCGGTGGCGCAGCTGACCGAGCATCCCGGCTACGTGCTCACCGACGGCTTCAAGGTGCAGGGCTTGGCGACACCGAGCGTGGCGGTCGTCAAGGGCGACCTGGTCGCCGCCTGCGTGGCGGCGGCCTCGGTGCTGGCCAAGGTCACCCGGGACAGGCTGATGGCCGGTGAGCTGCACGAGGGGTTCCCGGAGTACGCCTTCGACGAGCACAAGGGCTACAGCACGCCGCTGCACTCGGCGCGCATGACCGAGCACGGTCCGTGCGTCCAGCACCGCTGGTCCTACGCCAACGTCGTGGCCGCCGCCGCGAAGCACGGGATGCGCTCGCCGCGCGCTGTGACCAGCAAGCCCGGTTTGTTCGATGCTTCGAAGGGGGAAGTGGTGGACAATGAGGCCTTGTAGTCCGAACGGAAACGCAGAAGGGCTCGCACACCGATGAGCGCCGAGGATCTCGAAAAGTACGAGACCGAGATGGAGCTGCAGCTCTACAAGGAGTATCGCGACATCGTCGGTCAGTTCACCTACGTCGTGGAGACCGAACGGCGCTTCTACCTGGCCAACGCGGTGGACGTGCAGGTGCGCAACTCCGACTCGGAGGTCTACTTCGAGGTGTCGATGTCCGACGCCTGGGTCTGGGACATGTATCGCCCGGCGAGGTTCGTCAAGAACGTTCGGGTGATCACGTTCAAGGACGTCAACGTGGAGGAGCTGGACAAGCCCGATCTCCGGTTGCCGGAGAACGGGCCTTTCGGGTCGTAGGGGAACCCGGACCACGTCGCAGGCGCCCGGACGGTCGAAATCGACCGTCCGGGCTTTTTCGTGCGCGCAGTGCGATCGAGTGCGATCTGCGAATACCCGGATACACGAAATCCACCACACGTAGGTGTGAGCAGTGATTGTCCACAGGGGACGAATTCATCCACAGATTTGGAAATCTGTTTGGCATCTCGGTTCGGGATGGGCACCGTGGAGTTCATCCCGTTCCCGGAATGGTTGGTGCTGAGCAGTTTTCACCCCTCCGGAACGGGAATCGTCGATTTTGATTCCCGAGGAGGTTTCCCGTGGGCACCGAGAAGATGTCCGCGCCGCTGTCCGATCACCTCGCCGGCGGGCGCAGGCACGAGCTGGGCAGGGTCGGCGAGCGGATGGCCGCCGAGCTGCTGGAGCGGAGCGGGCTGATCGTGCTGGACCGCAACTGGCGGTGCCCGCGCGGCGAGCTCGACATCGTCGCCACCGATGGCGACCTCGTGGTGTTCTGCGAGGTCAAGGCGCGATCCGGGGTGGATTACGGCGGCCCGCTGCACGCCATCGGCCCGGACAAGATCGCCCGGGTGCGGGGCGTGGCCAGGGCGTGGCTCTCCGAGCGCGAGCTGGTCGGCTGCCGGGTCCGCTTCGACGTCGTCTCGGTGCTGTGGCCACCGGGGGAGCCCGCCCGCGTCGAGCACCTCGAGGGGGTGTTCTGAGATGGCGCTGCGCAAGACGTGGGCGGTCGCCCTGTTCGGGGTCGACGGCGTGCTGGTGGAGATCGAGGCCGACGTGCGCTCCGGGCTTCCCTCGGTGCAGCTGATCGGCCTGCCCGACAGCGCGTTGAAGGAGGCCAAGAACCGGGTGTGCGCGGCCGTCCAGAACTGCCGGGAGGAGTGGCCGACGGACCGGGTGATCACGCTGGCGCTGTCGCCTGCCGCCCTGCCCAAGGGCGGCACGTCCTACGACCTGGCGCTGGCCTGCGCGGTGCTGGCCGCCAGCGAGCAGGTGCCGCCGCACCGGCTGCGGGGCACGGTGCTGTTCGGCGAGCTCGCCCTGGACGGTCGGCTGCGCGGGGTGCGAGGGCTGCTGCCCGCGCTGCTGGCCGCTCGCCGGTCGGGTGTGCGGCGCGCGGTGGTGCCGGTGGACGGCTTGGGCGAGGCGCACTTGGTGGACGGCATCGAGATCCTCGGCGCGGAGCACCTGCGGGAGGTGATCGCCTGGCTGCGCGAGCTGGCGGAGCTGCGCGAGGATCCGCCGCCGCTGGTCGAGCCGGAGCGCGAGGACGTGCCGGACCTGGCCGACGTGCTCGGTCAGCCGGAGGCGCGCTGGGCGCTGGAGGTCGCCGCCGCCGGTGGCCACCACCTGCTCATGGTGGGGCCGCCGGGGACAGGCAAGACGATGCTGGCCAAGCGGCTGTGCGGGTTGCTGCCCGAACTGACCGTTCCCGAATCCTTGGAGGTCACGGCACTGCGGTCGCTGAGCGAGGAGTCCACCGAGTTCCTGGTGCGCCGACCGCCGTTCGTCGCTCCGCACCCGTCGTTGTCGATCCCGGCGCTGATCGGCGGCGGCACGGGATTGGCCAGGCCGGGAGCCGTCAGCCGGGCGCACCGGGGGATCTTGCTGCTGGACGAGGCGTGCGAGCTCGGGCCGAAGCGGTTGGAGGCGTTGCGCACGGCTCTGGAGGAGGGGGAGATCAGGCTGGCCCGTCGCGACGGCACGCAGCGCTACCCGGCGCGGTTCCAGCTCGTGCTGGCCACGAACCCGTGCCCCTGCGCACCACCTCGCGAGCTGGACTGCCAGTGCGCTCCGCAGGCGCGGCGGCGCTACCTGGGCAAGTTGTCCGGTCCGCTGCTGGACCGGGTGGACCTGCGGGTGCGGACCCGGCCGATCTCGGCGATGAGCACGGGCGCGGGCACCGAGCCGGAGAGCACGGCGGTGGTGCGCGAGCGGGTCGAGCGGGCGCGGGCGGTGGCGCGGGAGCGGTGGGCCGATCACGGCTGGCAGACCAACACGGAGGTCCCCGGGCCGGCGTTGCGCAAGGAGTTCGCACTGCCCGAGCAGACGACGGCGCTGCTGGAACGGGGATTGGAGGCGGGCGCGATCACCGCCCGCGGAGCGGACCGGTGCCTGCGGGTGGCGTGGACGCTGGCGGATCTCGACGCGAGTCCCCGCCCGACGGCGGATCACGTCGCCGCCGCGCTGGAATTCCGGGACAGGAGGGCGGTGTGATGGGCGCGTGGGCTTCGCTGAGCGAGAAGACCAGGCAGGAACTGCTGCAGGCCAGGGCTTTCCTGTCGGCGGTGGCCGAGCCACCGGCCCGGGCGTTGGCGCGTTTCGTCGCCGAGCGCGGCGCGCGGGGTGCTGTGGACGCGATCGTGCGGCGGCGGGCACCGGAACCGGTGCTGGCGGAGGTGGAGGCCAGGCGTGATGCCGTGTCGGGCGAGAGGTTGCTGCGCGTGGGCGAGGCGGCGGGGGTCCGGCTGTTCATCCCGGAGCGGCCGGATTGGCCGTGCGAGGCGTTCTCGGAGCTCACCGGCGCACGCGAGATGGACCTGCCGGAAATGGCCGAGCCGATCGCGCTGTGGGTGCGCGGGAGGGCTGAGCCCGCGGCGTGCACCGAGCGCGCGGTGGCCGTGGTGGGTGCGCGCGGCGTCCGGGTACGGCGAGCACGTGGCGGCGGAGTTCGGCCACGGCCTCTCCGGGGCGGGGTTCACGGTGGTCTCCGGTGCGGCCTACGGGATCGACGGTGCGGCGCACCGGGGTGCGCTGTCGGCCGGCGGGCGCACGGTGGCGTTCCTGGCCTGCGGTGCGGACGTGGACTACCCGGCTGGGCACGGCAGGTTGCTGCGCGCCATCGCCGACCAGGGCGCGGTGATCAGCGAGTACCCGCCGGGGACGCCACCGCGCAAGCACCGGTTCCTGGTGCGCAACCGGCTGATCGCCGCGATGGGCCGGGCCACCGTCGTGGTGGAGGCGGGCGCGCGCAGCGGTGCGGCCAACACCGCCAACACCGCGGATCTGCTGGGGCGTCCGGTGCTGGCGGTGCCGGGGCCGATCACCTCGCAGAACTCGGTGGGGTGCCACGCGATGGTGCGCTCGGGGCAGGCGGTGCTGGTCACCCGCACCGAGGAGGTCGTCGAGCTGCTCAGCCCGCTGGGGGTGAGCCCGGCGGAGGAGGTCGCGGCCCGGTCGCGCGCCACGGACCGGCTGCACCCGGACGCGCGGCGGGTTCACGACGCGCTGAGGGGTGTGGGGTCCGCGGGGAACGAGGAGCTGGCCCGTGACTGCGGGTTGCCGCTGGGGCGGGTGCGGGCCGTGCTCGTCGAGCTGGAACTCGGTGGTTTCGCGAAACGGACGGAAAGCGGGTGGATTGCGATCACGAGTTGAGGAGAAAGATGGAGGAAAGGTAAGTGAAAGAGATTCCGGAGAATGGAAGGAGAAACCGACTCCGATCTGCGCGTTCGGTCGTGGACAGTCGCCCTGCACAGCGATTTTCGTGACAACACGTGATGTCATGATCACGCAACGTGAGTTCGGAAACAGCGCAATTCGCGTGGCGATGCTTGACCGGCGAAAGGATTGCGACGAGCGTCGTGGGTATGACCGGTGGACGTCCCGCGCGACCGAGCCGACCCGACCTCCGCGAGGTTCGGGCCGGACTGCCTGAAGAGCTGGGCTCCGCTGTGGACTCCTTCGAGCGGCACCTCGCCGTCGAGCGCGGACTCTCCGCCCACACCGTGCGCGGATACGTCACCGACGTGGTCTCGCTCTTAGCCCACCTGGCCGGAGTCGCGGGCGACGCCGGGGTGCGAGGACTCGACCTGTCGGTGCTGCGGGAGTGGCTGTCCACCCAGCACAGCGCGGGTGTCAGCCGATCGACGCTGGCACGCAGGACGGCGTCCGCGCGCGCGTTCACGGCGTGGGCGTTCAAGACCGGGCTGCTTGCCGCCGATCCCGGTCCGAGGCTGGCCGTCCCCTCGCGCCCGCGCAGGCTGCCGCCGGTGCTGCGCGCCGACCAGGCCGACGAGGCGATGAGCGCGTCGGCATCCGGCGCCGAGCAGGGAGATCCGGTTGCTCTCCGTGATCACGCGGTCGTGGAAGTGCTGTACGCCACCGGTGTTCGGGTGGCCGAACTGTGCGGACTGGACGTAGGCGATGTGGACCGCGAAAGACGTGTGCTCCGCGTCATCGGCAAGGGCGACAAGGAACGCGCTGTGCCGTTCGGCCTGCCCGCCGATGCGGCACTCGGTCGATGGCTCCACCGCGGGCGGCCTAAACTGCTTCGTGACCCGTCAAACTCAGCGTTGTTCCTGGGAGTCCGGGGTGGACGCCTCGATCCCAGGACAGTGCGGCGGACCGTGCACGACGCCGTCGGCGCGGTCGGCGGTGCGCCGGATCTGGGGCCGCACGGACTTCGGCACTCGGCTGCGACCCATTTGTTGGAAGGTGGCGCAGACCTCCGTAGCGTTCAGGAGTTGCTTGGTCACGCTACGCTCGCAACGACCCAGCTTTACACCCACGTGACCGTTGAACGGCTGAAGGCGATCCATGACCGAACCCACCCCCGTTCCTGACCATGCCGGGGGCGGCGCCAACACGGTGGCCGCGAGATCGAGCTCGGCACCGGTGAGCGCCCGCGACCTGAACGGTGCGGCCAACGGAAACCGGCCGGAGCTGCCCGGTGCGCTCGCGCTGGCCACCGTCGAGTCGGCGTGGGGAACCAACGGCCAGCGCAGCGGCGACGAGGTCGAAGCCGGCATCGTCGCGCTGTGGCAGGCGTTCGGGGAACGGCCGACCCAGGAGCTGCGCGACCGGCTGGTGCTGCACTACGCGCCGCTGGTCAAGTACGTCGCCGGACGCGTGGGCACCGGCCTCCCCTCGCACGTGGAGATTTCCGACCTGATCCAGTCCGGGATATTCGGCCTGGTCGACGCGATCGAGAAGTTCGAGCCCGAGCGCGGCCTGAAGTTCGAGACCTACGCGATGCAGCGCATCCGAGGCGCGATCCTCGACGACCTGCGCGCCCAGGACTGGGTGCCGCGCTCGGTGCGCAGCCGCGCGCGCGACGTGGAGCGGGCTCTGGAGCGCCTGGAGGCCAAGCTCCAGCGCACGGCCACGGACGCGGAACTCGCCGAAGAGCTCGAACTGTCCCTGGAGGAGCTGCGCGAGCTGTTCGCGCAGCTGCAGATGACCAGCGTCGTCGCGCTGGACGACCTGATCGGCGCCGGCCACGCGCAGGCGTCGCTGGCCGAGACGCTGCCGGACGACCGCGCCGAGGACCCGGTGGCGGCCCTGGTCGATCGCGACAGCCGCCGCCAGCTCGCCGAGGCGGTCGAGCGGCTCAGCGAGCGGGACCGGGTCGTGGTGACCCTCTACTACTTCGAGAACCTCACGCTCGCCGAGATCGGCCGGGTCCTGGGCGTCACCGAATCCCGCGTCTGCCAGCTGCACACCCGCGCGGTCCTGCGGCTGCGCACGAAGCTCACCGAACCGGGCTGAACCCCTCCTCACCAGGGCAGCAGCCGCACGCGGGAGGGTGCGACCAGTTCCAGCGGGTCCCGGTAGCGCTCGCCCTCCCGCAGGCCCCAGTGCAGGCAGGCGCGGGCCGCGCACCCGGGATGCCCGGGTTCCAGGTGGCCGATCACCTGGCCCCGCGCGACCCGATCGCCCGCGGCCACGGCCGGGGCGACCAGTTCGTGACTGGTGCGCAGTCCTCCGGAGTGCTCGACCGACACGACTGCGCGGTCCACGAGCCAGCCCGCGTGCACCACGACACCGTCGGCGGCCGCCAGCACCGGCTGTCCGGCCTCGCCGACCAGATCGACCCCGCGATGTCCGGGGCCGAACACCGAACCGGGCGCCTCGAACGGCCGTGCCACCGCGGGTGGTGGGGCCAGCGGCCAGCCGAAGCCCGCGGCTGAGCTCGGCTCGGCGGGCCGAGCGGGGTGGGCCGCCGCGGTGAGGGCGGCGGAGCAGGCGAGGGCCGCGCCGGAGAGGATCGCGATCAGGATTCGCATGGATCCAACGTGGCCCGCCCGAGCCCGCGATGACCAGGACAGACGGCGAATCTGTGGACGAACCGGACCGTTGTGGACAACTCCTGGTGCGCGGTCGGGTGGTGAGTTGCGCGTCCAGTACACTGTTCACGCGGTTTCGTGTCCGCGCGAACCGACTACGCGTGCCCGCGCGTAGGCCGCCGCTCAGGTGGCCCCGGATTCTTCCGGGTCCCTGTCGGCAGGCCACCGGGTCCTTCGCGGTCCCGCTCCTGTTCCCAGGGGTGGGTGGGGGATCTGGGCCGGGCACCAGGGCGGCGAGTCACCCGGCTCGTCGCGGCAACCCAAACGCGCGCCCGGCAGAGGGCGCGCCCGACTCAAGAGGTGAACACAGGCCATGGCCGTCGTCACCATGAAGCAGCTGCTCGACAGCGGCGTGCACTTCGGGCACCAGACCCGGCGCTGGAACCCGAAGATGAAGCGCTACATCTTCACCGAGCGCAACGGCATCTACATCATCGACCTGCAGCAGACGCTGACCTACATCGATGGTGCGTTCGACTTCATCAAGCAGACCGTCGCCCACGGGGGCACGATCCTGTTCGTCGGCACCAAGAAGCAGGCGCAGGAAGCGATCTCCGAGCAGGCTCTGCGGGTCGGCATGCCGTACGTCAACCAGCGCTGGCTGGGCGGCATGCTCACCAACTTCCAGACCGTTCACCGCCGTCTGCAGCGTCTCAAGGAACTCGAGACGATGGAGCAGACCGGTGGCTTCGAGGGTCGCACCAAGAAGGAAATCTTGATGCTGACCCGCGAGAAGGACAAGCTGGAGAAGACGCTCGGCGGTATCCGCGACATGTCCAAGGTGCCCAGCGCCGTGTGGATCGTGGACACCAAGAAGGAGCACATCGCCGTTGGCGAGGCTCGCAAGCTGGGCATCCCGGTTGTCGCGATCCTGGACACCAACTGCGACCCGGACGAGGTCGACTACCCGATCCCGGGCAACGACGACGCGATCCGCTCCGCCGCGCTGCTGACCCGCGTGGTCGCCGATGGTGTTGCCGAGGGCCTGATGGCCCGCAGCGGCCGCAACAACGGCGCCTCCGAGGGCGGCGAGGAGAAGCCGGCCGGCGGCGAGCCGCTGGCCGAGTGGGAGAAGGAACTGCTGGCCGGCTCCGGCCAGGCCACCGAGGGTGGCGAGCAGCAGCCCGCGCAGTCCTGATCACCCGCGCTGCGCACCCGCTGAAGTTCGGCGGGTGCGCAGCGCGATCAGGCTTCCAGCCAGTCACACTGGCAACGACCCACGCCGGGCCGAGAGCACGGCCGCTGATCGCGGCGCATCGCGCGGTGCCGGGTCGAGCATTCGCAAAAGATCTTCCACCTCCGTATCAACAGGGACGGACTACGCACGATGGCGAACTTCAGTGCGGCCGACGTCAAGCGTCTTCGCGAGCTGACCGGCGCCGGCATGATGGACTGCAAGAAGGCTCTTGAGCAGAACGAGGGCGACTTCGACAAGGCTGTCGAGAGCCTGCGCATCAAGGGTGCCAAGGACGTGGGCAAGCGCGCCGAGCGCGCCACGGCCGAGGGCCTGGTCGCCGCCGAGGGCGGCGTGCTGATCGAGATCAACAGCGAGACGGACTTCGTCGCCAAGAACGACGAGTTCATCGAGCTGGCCAACAAGGTCGTCGCAGCGGCCGCCGCCGCGGGTGCGACCGACGTCGACTCCGCGCTGGCCGCGAAGCTGGACGACAAGACCGTGGCCGACGCCGTGCAGGAGCTCTCCGCCAAGATCGGCGAGAAGCTGGAGCTGCGCCGGGTCCAGAAGTTCGACGGTCAGGTGGCCACCTACCTGCACCGCCGCTCCGCGGACCTGCCCCCGGCGGTCGGCGTGCTGGTCGAGTACACCGGTGACGACGCGGACGCCGCTCGCGGTGCCGCGATGCAGGTCGCCGCGCTCAAGCCCACCTACCTCTCCCGCGACGAGGTTCCCGAGGACATCCAGGCCAACGAGCGCCGGATCGCCGAGGAGACCGCCAAGGAGGAGGGCAAGCCGGAGAAGGCCATCCCGAAGATCATCGAGGGTCGCCTCAACGGCTTCTTCAAGGAGAACTGCCTGCTGGACCAGCCGTCCGTGCAGGACAACAAGAAGACCGTCAAGGCCCTGCTGGACGAGGCCGGTGTGACCGTGACCGGGTTCGTCCGGTTCGAGGTCGGACAGGCCTGATCCCGCGCCGCGGCGGCTGCCGGCCGCACCCCGGTGGGGTTCGGCCGGCGCACCGGCCCCGGCGGCCGTGGAGGACGGCACGGCGCCCCGCCTTCGTTGTTCGAGGCGGGGCGCTTTTGCAAGGTAAGGGCGGTTCCGCTCCTCGCGGGGCCGCGCCGGGTATCGGTCGCTCACGAGGCGGGTATCCGGTTCTCGACCCGCACATCAGTTGGCGAAGTGAACACTCAAGACCTCGCGGGAGGATTCAAGTGACCGACGACGGCCCGGCGAAGCGTGGTTACGGTCGCGTGCTGCTCAAGCTCGGCGGCGAGATGTTCGGCGGCGGCGGCGTCGGAATCGATCCCGAAGTGGTCGCCACCGTGGCCCGCCAGATCGGCGAGATCGTCGCGGACGGGGTCGAGGTGGCCATCGTGATCGGCGGTGGGAACTTCTTCCGCGGCGCGGAGCTGCAGCAGCGCGGCATGGACCGCGCGCGCGGCGACTACATGGCGATGCTGGGCACGGTGATGAACTGCCTGGCGCTGCAGGACTTCCTGGAACGCGAGCACGGGATCGACACCCGGGTGATGACCGCGATCACCATGGGTCAGGTCGCCGAGCCCTACATCCCGCGGCGCGCGATGCGGCACATGGAGAAGGGCCGCGTGGTCATCTTCGGCGCCGGCACCGGCATGCCGTACTTCTCCACCGACACCACCGCCGCGCAGCGGGCGCTGGAGATCGGCTGCGAGGTCGTGCTGATGGCCAAGGCCGTTGACGGCGTCTACACGGCCGACCCCAAGACCACGCCGGACGCGAAGCTGTTCGAGCACATCACCCACCGCGAAGTGCTGGAACGCGGCCTGAAGGTCGCCGACGCCACGGCGTTCAGCCTGTGCATGGACAACGACATGCCCATCCTGGTGTTCAACCTCCTGGAGGAAGGCAACATCGCCCGGGCGGTCGGCGGTGAGAAGATCGGCACGCTGGTCAGCACCCCGGGCACCGAGCAGCTTTGATGGTGCTGGATCCTGATCTGGTCGCGGGGCCGCCTGGGAGGCGAGCCGAGCGACGCGCAACACTTGCAAAGTCCACTGGTCGGCAGACTTAAGGAGCAGCCGTGATCGACGAAGCTCTTCTCGAAGGCGAGGAGAAGATGCAAAAGGCTGTGGAGGTGGCCAAGGATGAGCTGGCCTCCGTCCGCACCGGTCGCGCGAACCCCGCGATGTTCTCCGGCATCGTCGTCGACTACTACGGATCGCCGACGCCGCTGAACCAGCTCGCCAGCGTCTCCGTCCCGGAGGCTCGGCTGGTCGTCATCAAGCCCTACGACGGCAGCCAGATCCAGGCGATGGAGAAGGCGATCCGCGACTCCGACCTCGGGGTCAACCCGTCCAACGACGGCCAGCTGATCCGCATCGCGATCCCGCAGATGACCGAGGAACGCCGCAAGGAGATGGTCAAGCTCGCCAAGGCCAAGGGCGAGGAAGGCCGGGTCACCATCCGCGGCATCCGCCGCAAGGTGAAGGAAGAGATCGAGCGCATCGTCAAGGACGGCGAAGCCGGCGAGGACGAGGGTTCGCGTGCGGAGAAGGAACTCGACAACCTGACCCACCGCTACACCGGTCAGGTCGACGACTTGCTCAAGCACAAGGAAGCGGAACTCCTCGAGGTCTGAGTGGTGACGCCCGGCCAGTGTGCAGACGAGTCCGGAATGTCGGCAGACGACGTTCCGGACCCGCCTTCGCGTCCATCCCGGGCCGGTCGTGACCTCCGCGCCGCCATCGGCGTCGGGGTCGTGCTCGGGGCGGCCGTCATTCTCTCGTTGCTGATGGTGCGGTTCGTGTTCATCGGCATCGCCGCAGCGGCTGCTCTGGTGTCGACCATCGAGCTCGCCCAGGCCGTGCGACGCGCGGCGGGCATCCGGGTCTCGTTAGTCCCGGTGCTGATCGGCGGGCAGGCCATGATGTGGCTGTCCTGGCCGTTCGGGCTGCGCGGCATCCTGATCTCGTTCGCGATCACCGTGCTGGCCTGCCTGGTCTGGCGGTTCCGCGACGGCATCGACGGATACCTGCGCGACGTGACCGCCTCGGTGTTCACCGCCGCCTACGTGCCGCTGTTCACGGCGTTCGCCGCGATGCTGGTGCGCCCGGAGGACGGTGCGTTCCGGGCCTTGGTGTTCCTGATCTGCGTGGTCGCCTCGGACACCGGTGGGTACGCGTTCGGCGTGCTGTTCGGCAAGCACCCGATGGCGCCGGTGATCAGCCCGAAGAAGTCCTGGGAGGGCTTCGGCGGGTCGCTGGTCGGCGGTGTGCTGGCCGGTGCGCTGTCGGTGTGGTTGCTGCTCGACGGCCAGTGGTGGATGGGCGTGCTGGTCGGAGCCGCGCTGGTGTGCAGCGCGACGGTCGGCGACCTGATGGAGTCGGTGATCAAGCGCGACCTGGGCATCAAGGACATGGGCAACCTGCTGCCCGGTCACGGTGGCCTGATGGACCGGATGGATTCGTTGCTCCCGTCGGCACCGCTGGCGTGGATGATGCTGTTCTGGCTCATCCCCGGCTGATGCGGACCTGGCGGGAGAAGCAGGTTCCGGAGGTCACGCCGAGCCCCAACATCTGGAACTGGCCCGAGGTCTACGAGGCGGAGAACCACGCCCAGGACGCGGTCGGGGCGCTGTGGAAGGCGTTGCGCGCCGAGCGCGACTGGGCCGGCCTCGACGTGGTCGACGTGGGCTGCGGCGACGGCTTCCACCTGCCCGTCTTCGCCGCGACGGCCCGCTCGGTGGTCGGAGTCGAACCGCACGAGCCGCTGGCCGAGCGCGCTCGCGTCCGCACGTCGGGCACGCCGGGCGTGGACGTCCGGGTCGCTCCGGCCCAGCGCCTCCCGCTGGCCGACGGCAGCGTGGACCTGCTGCACGCGCGCACGGCGTACTTCTTCGGGCCGGGCTGCGAGCCGGGCCTGGCCGAGGCGGAGCGGGTGCTGCGTCCGGGCGGCACGATCGCGATCGTCGACCTGGACACGGCGAGCCCGCCCTACGGCGACTGGATGCGCGCCGACGCCCCGCAGATCGATCCTGGCAAGATCGAATCGTTCTTCACCCGCCACCACTTCACCAGCACGACGGTGCCCACCCTGTGGCGCTTCCACGACCGCCGGACGTTGGAGGCGGTCCTGCGCATCGAGTTCTCCGCGAAGACGGCGGCCCGGGCGGCCGCCGAGTCCCCGGGCAGGACCTTCCCGGTCACCTACCGCCTCCGAACCCGCACCAAGCCCACGGGCCTGCTCACCTCCTGAGCCCGGGTCCTCGCGGCGGGCGGCGGCCCGTCCCGGACCCCCGCCAGCGATGGAGTCGACCGCGGACGTTCCCGACCAGAACTGCCCGTCAGGGCACCTCCCGTGCGGGTTCGCGGATCTCAGCGGAAATCCGTGCCCGGATCTCAGTGGAAATCAGGACACGGACTTCAGTGGAAATCGCTCTCAGAAGGTCTCGCCGGCGGGTTGCCGGGTGACGGCGTTGACGCGGTTGAAGAGGTTGGACAGCCCGATCATGAGCGTCAGAGCCGCGATCTGCTCCTCGTCGTAGTGCTCGGTGATCCGCTTCCAGAGCTCGTCGTCGACGGAGTCGCCCTTGTCGGCGAGACGGGTCGTGGCCTCGGCCAACTCCAGGGCGGCGCGCTCGCGGTCGTCGAAGAAGGGAGCCTCCCGCCATGCGGCCACCGCCCAGAGCTTGTCGTCGCTGGTCCCGAGCTCCTTGAGCTGCTTGGAGCTGTAGTGCGCGCAGAAGCTGCACCCGTTGATCTGGCTGGAGCGCAGGTGCACCAGCTCCAGGGTCTCCGCCGGGACGTCGACCGAGTGAACGGTCTTCATCAACGCCTGGATCGACTTGAACGCGTCCGGCAGGAGCATCGCGGGATTGTTCATCCGTGCTTGCATGAGTACCTCCGGTGTCACATGAGCCGGTTCCGGCTCGTCTACCCCCATGACGGGCGGCGACGGAGGAACGTGACCGATGGACGACAGCGATTTCTTGGCGAAGCGGTTCGAGCAGCACCGCAGGCGGTTGAAGGCGGTCGCGCTGCGGATGCTCGGTTCGCACGCCGAGGCCGAGGACGCGGTGCAGGAGGCGTGGCTGCGCGCGGACCGCGCGGGTGCCGATGACGTCGCCAACCTGGGCGGCTGGCTGACCACGATCGTCGGCCGGGTCTGCCTGGACATGCTCCGCGCCCGCCGTTCCAGACCCGAGCAGCCCTCCGACGACCTGCCCGAGCAGTCGGAGGGGCTGACGCCCGAAGCGGAAGCGGTGCTGGCCGACTCGGTCGGGCTGGCGCTGTTCGTCGTGCTCGACACGCTCGAACCGGCCGAGCGCCTCGCGTTCGTCCTGCACGACATGTTCGCGGTGCCCTTCGACGACATCGCCCCGATCGTGGGACGCAGCTCGACCGCCACCCGGCAGCTCGCCAGCCGCGCACGCCGCCGGGTTCGGCAGAGCGGACAGCCGGAACCCGACCTGGTCGCGCAGCGCGAGGTCGTCGACGCGTTCCTGCGCGCGGCGCGCGAAGGCGACTTCGAGGGCCTGCTGCACGTGCTCGACCCCGACGTCGTGCTGCGCGCCGATCAGCGCGCGATGGACACCGCCGCCCGCGCTCGCAAATCCGGTGCCCCCGTGCTCACGGCGGAGTCGCGCGGTGCGGACATCGTGGCCCGGGCGTTCCACAACAGCGCCAAGGGGGCGCGTCCGGCGCTGATCGCCGACGCCATCGGTGCGGCCTACGCGCCTCGCGGCAAGGCGCACTCGGTCTTCGTCGTGACCATCCGCGATGGACGGATCACCGAGATCGAGGTCATCGGCGATCGTGACCACATCGCCGAGCTCGACCCGCTGGTGCTGGACTGATCACTCGGGGGTGCGCCGGTCGGTGTCGATGACGGCGAAGTCGGCGCCGACCACGTCCCGCACCACCGCGATTCGCCCGTACGGGGAGTCGGTCGGCTCGCGCAGCACCTCGCCGCCCAGCGACTGGGCCTTGGCGACCGCGGCGTCGGCGTCGTGGTCGGGGTTGACCTGGAAGTACAGCTGCCAGTGCGACGGGACGTCGGCGGGCAGCGACCGGCTCGACTCGAAGCGGCCCAGCATCGGCCGGTCGCCGACGTGCCAGACGGTGAAGTCGAACTCGCCGCCGGGCTCGCCGATCTGCTCCTGCCGGTAGCCCAGCAGCTCGGCGTAGAAGGAGTCGACCGCCGAGGCGTCGCGGGTGAGCACCTCGGCCCAGCACAGCGCTCCCGCTCGCGCCCAGCCGAACACGGCGTTCTCCGGTGCCTCCCACAGGCCCACGACCGCTCCGCCCGGGTCCTCGGCGATCAGGAACATCTCACGCCCGGGAGTTTCGGTCGGCGGGACGAGGACCTTCCCGCCCAGCGCCCGGATCCGCTCGGTCGCCCGTCGCGTCGACTCGCATTCCAGGTACAGCGTCCAAGCCGACGGGATGTGGTCGGAGTCGGGCTTGAGCAGCCCGGCCACCGGCGTGTCGTCGCGGAACGCGATGCTGTACTCGCAGCGCTGCACCCAGCGCCAGCCGAACAGCCCGGTGTAGAACTCGCGCGCGGCGTCGACGTCGTGCGACGTCAGGTCGGTCCACCCGGGTGCACCCAGTGCGATGCTCACAGCGATCACTCCCGAAAACGGCGCCAGAGGCCCCTCGACGCGTTCGAGCGGGCCCTTTCTGTAGGCAGCGTCACGTCTTCGTCGGACTCCCGCAATGCGAAGCCCCCGAATGACGGCTTGATCGTCGTCCGAGCGCGTGATCGACTGGGTGCTGTCGTATGCACGTACTCGGGTTTTTCGGGAGCAGCCATGGCATTCCGCGCGGCACAGCCGGTGACCGCGGGCCTCAGCCGGCTTGCTCAGTTGGACCGTCACGAGCGCGCCCGCATCATCCGGCAGCTGTGCCGGCAGCACCCCGTGTTCCGCTCGATGCTCCGGCAGGCGGCCATCGCGCGAACGGTCGCGTTCGGGTCGGCACTGGCGCTGGGCACTTCGGTGATCACGCTGGCTCAGGCGTTGAACATGTGGATCACCGCGAGCCTGGTCTTCGCCGGGATGGGCGGCTTCTGCTACGTCGCCGTGTCGTTGACCAGCAGCCGCTTCGACCTGCTCATGGCGGTGCTCGGCGCCCACCGGACCGACGAGCTGCACAGCAGGCTGGTCACCGAGCAGATCTACGGCGAAGAGGCCGCCCCGGCGGATCCGCTACCGGATCGCTCGCCGCAACAGGTGGTGTGCTCCCACGCGATCGGTTCGCGGCTGACCGGCGAACCTAGTTCTGCACACTGATCGACAGCGCCGCGACGATCTCGTCGCCCACGAAGTGGGTTTCGGCGTTCGGGGGCTCACCGACGCGCACCACCAGCGGACCGCCGAAGGGCTTGCGCTCCACGATCTCGATGCGCGAACCCAGCGTCATGCCGTGCTCGGTGAGGTAGCGCAGCAGCTCGGAATCGGTGTCCCAGACGCGCGCGATGGTGCCGACGGTGCCGGGCTCGATCTGGTCGAGCTGCAGGGTCTTGGGCGCGGGGAGCAGGCCCTCGGCGGTGGGGATCGGGTCGCCGTGCGGGTCGATGGTGGGGTTGCCCAGCTTGGCGGAGATGTGCTCGACGAGCTCGTCGGAGACGGCGTGCTCCAGCGCGTCGGCTTCGGTGTGCACCGCGTCCCAGCTGTAGTCGAGCTCCTCGACCAGGAACAGCTCGATCAGGCGATGCCTGCGCAGCACCGAGTGCGCGAGCCTGCGGCCTTCGGTGGTGAGCTCGACGCTGCGGTAGCGCACGTGGGTGACCAGGCCCAGCTGGTCCAGCTTGTTGATCATGCCCGAGACCGAGGAGGGGCTGAGTCCGAGTCGCGCGGTCAGCGTCGCGTTGGTGACGGGCTCGCCCCGTTCGCTGAGCCCGTAGATCGCCCGGAGGTAGTCCTCCACCGAAGGCGACGGGCGCTCGGTTTCGCTCGCCATGACTTTCACGATACGGGCGACGCCGTACCCGCGGTCGCTCGGTCACCGACGACCGGGCGTCGCCGCAGCGCCCGGGGCAGGAGCCCCTGCCCGGGCGCCAGCAGGTAGGCCAGGGCGAACACGACGGTCTGGCAGACCACGATCATCCCGCCGGTCGAGGTGTCGACGTGGAAGCTCAGGTAGGTGCCCGTCACCGCGCACAGCACCGACAGCCCGGCGGCCGTGGCCAGCATCTGCGGGAACCTCTTGGTCAGGAGGAACGCGGTCGCTCCAGGCGTGATCAGCATGGCGGTGACGAGCACGACCCCGACCGCCTGCAGGGCGACCACCACGGTCAGCGCCAGCATCGCCAGCAGCAGGGTGCTGATCCGCCGCGGCGAGATGCCAATCGCGTGCGCGTGCGTGGGGTCGAAGGCGTAGAGCGTGAGGTCGCGCCGCTTGAGCAGCGCCACCGCCAGCACCGCGGCGGCGATGATCAGGACCTGGGCGATGTCGAAGTCGGTGACGCCCAGGACGTTGCCGAACAGGATGTGGTTGAGGTCGACCTGGCTGGGGATGCGCGACACCAGCACCAGACCGAGCGCGAACAGGCCGGTGAACACCACGCCGATCGCCGCGTCGCCCTTGAGCTTGGTGGTGTTGCGCACGCCCGCGATCAGCCCGACCGCGAGGCTGCCGAACAGGAACGCGCCCACCGAGAACGGCATCCCCAGCACGTAGGCGAGCACCACCCCCGGCAGCACGGCGTGCGAGACGGCATCGCCCAGCAGCGACCAGCCGATCAGCGTCACCCAGCACGACAGCACCGCGCACACCAGCCCCGCGACGAGGCTGACCAGCAGGGCCCGCTGCATGAACCCGAACTGCAGGGGTTCGATCAGCCACTCGATCATCGGGCCTCCACTCCGAACGTGCGGGCCAGCACCTCGGGTGCGAGCACTTCGTCGATCGCGCCGTGGGCGATCACGCGTTGTTGCAGCAGGACCGCTTCGTCGCACAGCTCGGGGACGCTGGCCAGGTCGTGGGTGGAGATGACCACGGTGCGCCCTTCGTCGCGCAGCTCCCGCAGCAGGTCGCTGATCGTCGCCTCGGACTTCTTGTCGACCCCGGCGAAGGGCTCGTCGAGGAACAGCAGCCGCGCGTCCTGCGCGATGCCGCGCGCGACGAAGGCCCGCTTGCGCTGGCCGCCGGAGAGTTCGCCGATGGGCCGGGCCGCGAGGTCGGTGAGTCCCACGCGGGTCAGCGCCGCGCGCATCGCGGCCTTGTCGGCGCGGCGCGGGCGCCGGGTGAGCCCGAGGTGCCCGTAGCGGCCCATGAGCACCACGTCGGCGACCGTCACCGGGAACGTCCAGTCCACCGCCTCGGACTGCGGGACGTAGGCGAGGAGCCCTTCGCGCCGCGCCTGCTTGCGGTCGCGGTCCATGATCCGGATGTTCCCGGCATCCGGTCTGACCAGGCCCATCAGGGATTTGAAGAACGTGGACTTGCCCGATCCGTTCATCCCCAGCAGGCCGCAGATGCGTCCTTCGCGGATGTCCACCGACACGTCGTCGAGGGCGAGCACGTCGCCGTAGCGGACGGTGACGTGGTGGGCGCTGATGGCGGTCACGGTGTCCCTCCGCGCAGTCCGGTGACGATGACGTGCGCGTCGTGGCGCAGCAGGTCGAGGTAGGTCGGGACCGGCCCGTCGGGGCCGGACAGCGAGTCGACGTAGAGCTTGCCGCCCAGCTTCGCGCCGGTTTCGCGGGCGACCTGGCGTTGCGGTCCGTCGTTGACGGTGGACTCGCAGAACACCGTCGGGACCCCGTTGGCGCGGACGAACCGGGTGGTGTCCTTGATCTGCTGCGGCGTGCCCTCGGATTCGCTGTTGACCGGCCACAGGTAGGCCTCGCTCAGGCCGGCGTCGCGCGCCAGGTACGAGAAGGCTCCTTCGCAGCTGACCAGCGCCCGCCGCGATGCGGGCAGCGCGGCGAGCTCGTCGCGCAGGTACCGGTCGATCTCGGCGAGCCGGGCCAGGTAGGCGTCGGCGTTCGCGCGGAAGGTCGCCGCGTGCGCGGGGTCGATCCGGATGAAGGTGTCGGTGATGTTGTCGACGTAGATCGCGGCGGTGCGCGGCGACATCCACGCGTGCGGGTTGGCCTTGCCCTGGTACTCGCCGCTGCGGATCGGAACGGGTTCGACGCCTTCGCTGAGCGTCACGTGCTCGGCCTCGCTGCGCTGCACGAACCGGTCGAACCAGCGCTCCAGGCCGAGGCCGTTGTTCAGCACCACGTCGGCCTTGGCGGCTTTGAGCATGTCGCTGGGGGTCGGTTCGTACTCGTGGATCTCGGCGCCGGGTTTGGTGATCGACTCGACGACCAGGGCGTCGCCGGCGATGTTGCGCGCCATGTCGGCGAGCACGGTGAAGGTGGTGACGACGTGCTTGCGGCCGTCATCGGGCCGGCTCAGGCCGGTGCCGCACGCCGACACCAGCATCGCGACCACGGCCAGGAGGGCCGTGTTTCGGCTACTCGCAAGTCCAGGTTTCGCCACGCCGAAAACCATACCTCGGGGCACCGCGAGGGCCAACGGGGCGGCTCCACCGGCTGCCCACCAAGGTCGTCCGCGGACGTGGGAGACTGTAGGGCGCTATGTCTACGAAATCCCTGCCGCTCGTCTTCGACGCCCCGCGCCGCGGCAAGCCGCCGCGCCACCTCGCCGACCTCTCCGCCGAGGAGCGGAAGGCCGTCGTCGCCGAGCTGGGGGAGAAGCCGTTCCGCGCCAAGCAGCTGGCCAACCACTACTTCGGCAGGCTCAACGCCGACGTCGAGTCGATGACCGACATCCCGGCGGGCAGTCGCGAGGCGCTGGGCTCGGCCCTGCTGCCCCAGCTGCTCAACCCGGTGCGCAACCTCGACACCGATGAGGGCACCACCCGCAAGACGCTGTGGAAGGCGCACGACGGGACGCTGCTGGAGAGCGTCCTGATGCGCTACCCGGACCGCGCGACGGTGTGCATCTCCAGCCAGGCCGGATGCGGCATGGCCTGCCCGTTCTGCGCCACCGGCCAGGGCGGCCTGCAACGCAACCTCTCGACCGCCGAGATCGTCGACCAGGTCCGCTCGGCGGCGGCCATGATGCGCGACGGCGAGGTCCCGGGCGGCCCCGGTCGGCTGTCGAACGTGGTGTTCATGGGCATGGGCGAGCCGCTGGCCAACTACCGCCGGGTGATCGACGCGGTGCACCGCATCTGCGATCCCGCGCCCGACGGCCTGGGCCTGTCGCAGCGCTCGGTCACCGTCTCCACCGTGGGCCTGGTGCCGGCGATCCGGAAGATGACCGCCGAGAACCTGCACGTCACGCTCGCGGTGTCGCTGCACACCCCGGACGACGAGCTGCGGGACACGCTGGTGCCGGTCAACAACCGCTGGAACGTCGCCGAGGTCCTGGACGCCGCTCGCGGCTACGCCGACCACACCGGTCGCCGGGTGTCGATCGAGTACGCGCTGATCCGCGACATCAACGACCAGCCGTGGCGCGCCGACCTGCTCGGCAAGCTGCTCAAGAAGCACCTCGGCCAGTTCGCGCACGTCAACCTGATCCCGCTGAACCCCACCCCGGGCAGCAAGTGGGACGCCAGCCCCAAGCCGGTCGAGCGCGAGTTCGTCCGCCGGGTTCGCGAGACCGGGGTCTCCTGCACCGTCCGGGACACCCGCGGCCAGGAGATCGCCGCGGCCTGCGGCCAGCTCGCGGCCGAGGAGTAGCCCACCCGGTCTCGGCCAGCTGACCACAGACCTAGCGGCCAAGTGTCCACGTATGGTGGTTGTGAGCATCAAGAACTCACTGGTTGAGCGGCATGCCGAGAGGTTCGTGGCCGAGGCTCTCGGCGATGCACGAGTGGTGCACGTGAAAGGCCTGATGGCTTCATCGATGCTGCGTTCGCGCACGGTCCTCAACTCGATCATTCATCCACACTGCGACGACGGGACTACCTGGAGCGAGCCACGATCGGTGGTTCCCCGAGGCGGTTCGGCGCAATCCGCGCAGGCGTAGTGCGTTCTTCAACTCCTACTTGTCCACGCTCATCGAGCGAGACGTGCTGGAACTGGCCAGCATCGAGCGTCACGGCGAGCTGATGCGATTGCGTCTTCCGGGCACACGCACCGCGTGGTGAGCACGCCGAAACTCGCGTTCACCGACACCGGCGTGGCCTGCCATCTTCTCGGTCAGGACGTGAACAGCTTGGCGGAACCGGGCGGGTCGGTCGGAGCGGTGTTGGTCGGAGACCGCTTCGTCGCGGGTTACGTGCTCTACACCGGACAACAGACCCTTCCGTTCGGTGACAAGGTGCGAGCGGTTCCGATGGACGCATTGTGGCGGCTCCGGCCGTGAATTCGTGACCGCAATGAACAGAAGTGGCCCGTTGTGCTTCCGATGGCCGATGATCCTCAGGTCTGAGTGATCGAGCTGGGAGGCAACGGTGCCTGACCTGAGAATTCGTGGCGCAGCGGTTCATTCGATCGTCGCGGCGGCGCTGGTGCTGCTCGCCGCTCCCGCCCACGCCGAGGCGCCCGATCACCGGGCGGTGTCGACGGGCTGCGGGAACACCGCCGTCGCGCCCGGGGAATCGGTGACCGAGGAGATCGTGTCGGGTGGCACCACCCGCACCTACCTGCTGCACGTGCCGGAGGACTACGTGCCGCTGCGGCCGACTCCGCTGGTGCTGTCCTTCCACGGGCACTCGCGCGACTCCGCGTATCAGGAGGAGCTCTCGGAGTTCTCCGACACGGATGCCATCGCGGTGTACCCGCAGGGGCTCGTCGGAACCGACGGCGAGACGGCCTGGCAGGGGGCGCCGTACTCGGCGGACGTCGACGACGTCCTGTTCACCGGCGACCTGCTCGACGAGCTGCAGCGCGACCTCTGCGTCGACCCGGCTCGGATCTACGCCGCGGGCAAGTCCAACGGCGGCGGCTTCACCGGGGTCCTCGCCTGCCGGATGAGCGACCGGATCGCGGCCTTCGCCCCGGTCTCCGGTGCCTTCTACCCGCAGGGCGGCGCCTGCGAGCCCACGCGCCCGGCACCGATCCTCGACTTCCACGGGGCGCTGGACGACACGATCCCCTACGACGGCGATGCGGAGCGCGGGCTCCCGCCGATCCCGGACTGGCTGGCGGGCTGGGCCGAGCGCAACGGTTGCGACCCGGAGCCGGTCACCCGTGACGTCGGTGACGGGGTGCACGAGGTCGAACACCGGGCGTGCGACGGGGGAGCCGAGGTCGCGCACTACCGGATGGACTCGGTCGCGCACGACTGGCCGGCGACGCACCCGAACCCGGACTCCGATCAGCCCGCGCCGATCGACGCCACTCCGCTGATCATGGACTTCTTCTCCCGGCACGCGTTGCGCTGAGCGCACCGGCGGTCGGTTCTGGTCCGAACCGGCCGGGCACAACGGACGATGAGCATGGGCGGTTCGTACCAACCCTGCCCCGGGGTGACCGCTACGGCCGCTCTGAACAGCGAAAAGCCGCCCTCCGGATTCCGGGGGCGGCTTCGTCGACGTTCTGGGTCAGCGACGGCGCTTGTTCTTGGCCAGGTCGTAGAGCAGGCCGATGGCCAAGACCGCGGCCGTGCCGATGAGCCAGACATCTTCCATCTTGAAGTGCCCGCCGCCACTGAGGATGCCCTGGTGGTTGCCGATGAGCATGCACAGGACCGCGACGACCGAGAACCAGCCGGCGATCTGGGTGCCCTTCGGGAAACCGCCGTGCCAGCCCCACTCGACCGACGGTTCCTCGGCCGGGTCGATGGCCTGGCTGGGCTTCTTCTCCAGCTCGGTGCTCGCCACGTTCCCCTCCTGCGCCACACCGGCCACGCGCGGCCGGAAAGCCTGTTGCTTGAGTTTCGCGCACCGCCGGACGACGATCCACGATCGCCTTCATCCTCGCACACCCGGTCGGCGTCTCGGCGCCCACCTGCCCGGCATCAGCAGCGAAAAAGGTGCCGCGCGAACTCGGCTCGCGCGGCACCCCGTGAACGACGACCCGGATCTACCCCTTGACCGCCTTGCGGCCGACGATGACGCGGTAGATGCCGAGGACGATGAGCGATCCCACGATCGCCAGGATCCAGGTCTGGATCGACCAGAACTCGTTGAGACCGGTCCCGAAGATCCACTTGCCGATGAACCCGCCGAGGAAGGCTCCCACCACGCCGAGCAGCATGGTGATGATGATCCCGCCAGGGTCCTTGCCCGGCATGATCAGCTTCGCGATGGCTCCCACGATCAAGCCGAGAACGATCCATCCGATGATGCCCATGACGGCCTCCTTAGTTCATCGGGCTGCGGCCGGTAAGCCGATCGTGACGCCGAATGGTGATTTGCGCACCGCGAGGGGCGCCTGCTCACCTCCTTCAGGGACAATGGGCGGCGATGCACGCGGATACGAGCACACAGAGCGACACCACTCCGCGCACCGTTCTGGTGCTCGGCTCCACCGGTTCGATCGGTACCCAGGCACTCGACGTGATGCGCGACAACCCCGACCGCTTCCAGGTCGTGGGACTCGCCGCGGGCGGCAGCGACCCGCAGGCGCTGGCCGCGCAGGCGCTGGAGTTCCAGGTGCCGGCCATCGCCGTGGCGAAGGGCACAGCCGCCGAGGACGTCCAGCTGGCCCTCTACTCCGAGGCGCAGAAGCGCGGCTACGCCGAAGGCGACTTCAAGCTGCCGCGGCTGCTGGCCGGGCCGGAATCGGCCCTGGAGCTCATCGACGCCGCGCCGGCCGACGTGATCCTCAACAGCGTCGACGGCTCCCGCGGCCTGCGCCTGACGCTGGCCGCCCTGGAGACGGGCGCTCAGCTCGCCCTGGCCAACAAGGAATCGCTGGTCGCCGGTGGTGCGCTGGTGCTGGACAAGGCCGCGCCCGGACAGCTGGTCCCGGTCGACTCCGAGCACTCCGCGCTGGCCCAGTGCCTGCTCGGCAACGACAACAGCGACGTGGACCGGCTGGTGCTGACCGCTTCCGGCGGCCCGTTCCGCGGCCGCAAGCGCGAGGAGCTGGCCGAGGTCACCGTGCAGCAGGCGCTGGCGCACCCGACCTGGGCGATGGGCAACGTCGTCACGATCAACTCGGCGACGCTGGTCAACAAGGGCCTGGAGCTCATCGAGGCGCACCTGCTGTTCGGCATCGACTACTCGCGCATCGACGTCGTGGTGCACCCCCAGTCGATCGTGCACTCGATGGTCACCTACACCGACGGTGCGACGATCGCGCAGGCCAGCCCGCCGAACATGAAGATCCCGATCGCGATGGGCCTGGAGTGGCCGCGCCGCGTTCCCGGGGTCGCGCCGCGGCTGACCTTCGACGAGGCCCAGGCGTGGACCTTCGAGCCGATGGACCACGAGACGTTCCCGGCCGTCGAGCTGGCCCGGGCGGCCGGTTCCGGCGGGGGATGCCTGCCCGCGATCTACAACGCCGCCAACGAGGAAGCGCTGGCCGCGTTCGTCGACGGCCGACTCCGGTTCACCGAGATCGTGCAGACTGTGGGTGACACGCTCTCCGCTGCCGACCAGTGGCGCGGCGAGCCGTCGGGACTTGATGAGATCTTCGCAGCCGAGGACTGGGCGCGGACCCGGGCACGCGAGCTGGCCGGAGGGAAGGCGGAGTAGTGCTGGTCGTCGTTGGCATTCTGATCTTCTTCTTCGGTCTGCTGTTCTCCATCGCGTGGCACGAGCTGGGCCACCTCGCGACCGCCAAGATGTTCGGCATCAAGGTCACCGAGTACATGGTCGGCTTCGGCCGCACCATCTGGTCGCGCAAGAAGGGCGACACCGAGTACGGGCTCAAGCTCATCCCGTTCGGCGGCTACATCCGGATGATCGGCATGTTCCCGCCGAAGAAGGACGAGGAGTACGGCCGCACCGCCTCGTCGTCGCCGTTCCGCGCGATGATCGACGACGCGCGGCAGATGTCGGCCGAGGACGTCACGCCCGAGGACTCGCACCGGCAGTTCTACCAGCGGGCCCCGTGGAAGCGGATCGTCGTGATGGTGGCCGGGCCGGTGATGAACCTGATCCTGGCGGTCGGCATCTTCGCCGCGATCCTGATGGGCCACGGCATCAACACCCCGACGCTGACGGTCTCCTCGGTCAGCGAGTGCGTGCTGCCGGCCAACGCGCCGGACACCCAGAAGTGCCCGCCCGGGGCGAAGCCCTCGCCCGCGGCGGCGGCCGGGTTCAGGCCGGGCGACCGGATCGTGGAGTTCAACGGAAAGCCGTTCCAGTCCTGGGAAGACCTGCAGCTGGAGATCCGCCAGTCGAAGGGTTCGGTCCCGGTCGTGGTCGAGCGCGACGGGCACCGGGAGACGCTCAACGCGGCCCTGATGCAGACCGAGCGGCCCAAGCTGAACTCGACCAGCGAGTACGAGACGGTCGGATTCCTGGGGCTCTCGCCGACATCCGAGCTGGTCAAGCAGGACATCGGTGGTGTGGTGAGCACCATCGGCGAGTTCGTCGGCCTGACCGCGCAGAAGATCGTCGAGCTGCCGCAGCGCGTCCCGGACCTGGTCAGCGCCATCTTCGGCGGTGAGCGGCACAAGGACTCGCCGGTGGGCATCGTCGGCGCCAGCCGCCTCGGCGGTGAGGTGCTGGCCACCGAGCAGTTCGGCGTCGACGAGCGCGTCATCCTGATGTTCAACCTGCTCGCGGGCGTGAACCTGTCGCTGTTCGTGTTCAACATGCTGCCGCTGCTGCCGCTCGACGGTGGGCACATCGCGGGCGCGGCCTGGGAGTGGGTCCGGCGCGGTTTCGCCAAGCTGGTCCGGCGCCCGGACCCGGGACCGTTCGACACGGCGCGCCTGATGCCGTTGGCCTACGCGGTCAGCCTCATCTTCATCGCGTACTCGCTGCTGGTCCTGGTGGCCGACATCGTGAACCCGGTGACGTTGTACTAGGGGTGTGGTCGGTGTGCTCGGCGCCCGGAACTCGAGCGGCTCCGCCGGGTCCCCAGGCGCCGGCTGATTTCACCGCTGTGGTGGACCGGGTTCACAGCCGGGGACGACGTGTCGTCCTCGGTGACCGAGATGGCGCGTGCTTGTGAGCGCAATATCGCCGATAGGGTGATGCGCGGCTCGAAGTCGTGGGCCGAACGGGATATGAACGGCCGATGTCGATCACCCAACGTGATCCGTCAGACGCCCGGACGTCCAGCCGGATGAAGGTGCGCCGGTATCGTGGAATGCGGGCGGGACACCGTCCGAAGCACACCAGAAGAGGTGGAGAGGTATCGATGACCGTCGATCTGGGCATGCCCGGAGGCCCCGCCCCGGTGCTCGCGGAGCGGCGTAAGACTCGCCAGTTGCAGGTCGGACCGGTCGGAGTGGGCAGCGAAAGCCCGATCTCCGTGCAGACCATGACCACGACCGTCACCGCAGACATCAACAGCACTCTGCAGCAGATCGCCGAACTCACCGCCGCAGGCTGCGACATCGTCCGGGTCGCGTGCCCGAGCGCCGATGACGCCGAAGCCCTGCCGGCCATCGCGAAGAAGTCGCAGATCCCGGTCATCGCCGACATTCACTTCCAGCCGAAGTACGTCTTCGCGGCGATCGAAGCGGGTTGTGCCGCGGTGCGCGTGAACCCCGGCAACATCAAGAAGTTCGACGACAAGGTCAAGGAGATCGCGCAGGCCGCGAAGGACCACGGCACGCCGATCCGCATCGGCGTCAACGCCGGCTCCCTCGACCCGCGCCTGATGGAGAAGTACGGCAAGGCCACCCCGGAGGCGCTGGCCGAGTCGGCGCTGTGGGAAGCGGGCCTGTTCGCCGAGCACGACTTCCACGACATCAAGATCTCGGTCAAGCACAACGACCCGGTGGTCATGGTGCGCGCCTACGAGATCCTCGCCGAGCAGTGCGACTACCCGCTGCACCTCGGCGTCACCGAGGCCGGCCCGGCCTTCCAGGGCACCATCAAGTCGGCCACCGCCTTCGGCGCTCTGCTGCGCCAGGGCATCGGCGACACGATCCGGGTCTCGCTGTCGGCTCCGCCGGTCGAGGAGATCAAGGTCGGCACCCAGATCCTGCAGTCGCTGAACCTGCGGCCGCGCAAGCTGGAGATCGTCTCCTGCCCGTCCTGCGGACGCGCCCAGGTCGACGTCTACAAGCTCGCGGACGAGGTCACCGCCGGTCTGGAGGGCATGGAGGTCCCGCTGCGCGTCGCGGTCATGGGCTGCGTCGTCAACGGCCCCGGTGAAGCCCGCGAGGCGGACCTGGGTGTGGCCTCCGGCAACGGCAAGGGCCAGATCTTCGTCAAGGGCGAGGTCATCAAGACCGTGCCCGAGCACCAGATCGTCGAGACGCTGATCGAAGAGGCCATGCGCATCGCCGAGGACATGGGCGAGACCGTGGAGGAGGGCGCGAGCCCGACCGTCACCGTCAGCTGACGCGACATCGCACATCGGCCGCCCGGATCCGTCCGGGCGGCCGATTCGCTTTTTTCGGGAGTTGTCGCTGCTCCGAACGGGTGACCGCAGCTGTGTTCGACTCGGTTGATCTCCGCCGATCAGCCGTTCGCGTGGTGTTTCTGGCAGTCTTGGCTGGTGCTCAAGGTTGCCGGTGCCCGCTTGCTGGAGGAACGGGACGCGAATCTGGTCCGCTCGGCGCTGGACTCCGCGCCCGTGGCCGCCTGCATGGTCGCGGCGCGCGTCGAAGAAGCCGGTGTCCACCCGCTGCGCCTGGGCGGTGAGCTCTGGGGCTACGGCAGCCGGCTGAGCGGGATGTGCTTCTCGGGCGCGAACCTGGTCCCGCTGCGCGGTGGCCCGGACGCGATGCGCGCCTTCGCCGATCGCGCGCTGCGCCGCCGCCGCGTGTGCTCCTCGCTGGTCGGCCCGTCCGAGCAGGTGCTGGCGCTGTGGGAGGAGGTCGAGGCGCAGTGGGGGCCCGCACGCGAGGTCCGCGCCGAGCAGCCGCTGATGGCGCTCTCCGAGCGCCCGCACGTCGACCCCGACCCGCTGGTGCGCTCGGTGCGGCCGGACGAGCTGGAGCGCTACCTGCCCGCCGCGGTGGCCATGTTCACCGAGGAGGTGGGTGTGGACCCCTCGACCGACGGCGGTGCCGCCGGGTACCGGGCGCGCGTGGCCGATCTCATCGCGGGCGGCCGGGCGTTCGCGCGCTTCGAGGACGGCGAGGTGGTGTTCAAGGCCGAGATCGGCGCGCTGTCGTCGACCGTCGGCCAGATCCAGGGCGTCTGGGTGCACCCGGATCGTCGCAGCACGGGGTTGGGAACCGCCGGGACGGCGGCGGTGGCCGACCGCCTCGTGCGCGGCTTGGGTCGTACCGCGAGCCTGTACGTCAACGACTACAACGTCGCCGCCCGAGCCGCCTACCAGAAGGTCGGTTTCCGGCGCGTCGGCGAGTTCGCGACTGTGCTCCTGTAGAACGGTTTCGTCCGCTCTGCGCCCTGTGCCGGAGCCCAGATTCGGTGTCCTGCAAGACTTCGGCATACTCGCGGGCATGCATTCCTCGCGGATCATGGCCGGGCTCGCCGCAACGCTGCTGATTCCAGTTGCCGGGTGCAGCACCGGACCATCCGAGAAGGACGTGGCCACCGCATTCGTCAACGCCGTCGCCGCAGGTGATGTGGCGGGTGCGGCGGCTCAGACCAACAACCCCGAAGCCGCCCGCCGCACGCTGGAGCAGGTGCGCAAGACGCTCGCCCCGACCGCGTCGCACGCGAGCTTGGGCCAGGTGACCGAGAACGAGCAGGGCGCGGCGGCCAAGTACGACCTCTCCTGGGACTTCGGCGACGGCAAGGTGTGGCGGTACACCAACACCGTGCAGCTCGCCGAGGAGGCCGAGGGCTGGAAGGTCCTGTGGGCTCCGTCGGCGGTTCACCCGAAGCTCAAGGCCGGTCAGACGCTCGCCTACAGCGAGGTGCTGCCCGCGCCCGGACCCGTGACGGGCTCCGAGGGCAAGCAGCTGATGGGGCCGGAGCCGGTGGTCACGGTCAGCCTCAACGGTCAGGAGGCCGGTGACGTGCCGGGCGTGGCGGGCAAGCTCGCCGACGCGCTGCGCCAGGTGGACCCGGAGATCACCCAGCAGTCGATCGTCGAGGGCGTCGGCAAGACCCCGCCCGGCCAGCCGTACCAGGTCGTCACCCTGCGGCAGGCCGACTACGACAAGGTCCGCTCCAGCATCTACGACCTGCCCGGGGTGCGGTTCCCGGCGCAGGTGCGGTTGCTGGCCGCCGAGCGCGGTTACGCCGGCCAGGTGCTGGCCGGCGTGTCGAAGAAGGTCGACGAGCAGGCCAAGGCCAACGCGGGTTGGCAGGTGGCCGTCGCCGACGCCAAGGGCAACGAGATCAGCAAGCTGCACACCGTCGCCGAGAAGCCGGTCCCGCCGACCTCGGTGACGCTGTCGGACCGCACGCAGCGCGCGGCCGAGCGGGCGCTGGACCCGGTTCCGCAGCCCGCGATGATCGTGGCGATGAAGCCCTCCAACGGTGAGGTGCTGGCGGTCGCGCAGAACGATCCCGCCGACGCGCAGGGCCCGATGGCGCTGTCCGGGCAGTACCCGCCCGGCTCGACGTTCAAGATCGTCACGGGAGCCGCGGCGCTGGAGTCGGGCAAGGTGCGCGCCGACACCCCGGTCGAGTGCCCGCCGAAGAAGGTCTTCGACGGCATGACCTTGCCCAACGACAAGGAGTTCGACCTGGGCCGGGTGCCGCTGCACACCGCGTTCGCCCACTCCTGCAACACGACCTTCGCGCAGCTGTCGGTGGACCTGCCCGACGACGCGCTGCCGAAGGAGGCCAAGAAGTTCGGCATCGGCGTCGACTTCGACATGCCCGGTTCGACGACGATCACCGGGAAGGTCTCCAACGCCGAGACGGTCACGCAGCACGCGGCCAACGGCATCGGCCAGGGCAAGGTCCTGGCCAGCCCGTTCGGGATGGCGCTGGCGGCGGCGACCGTCGCCAACGGCGGCATGCCGACGCCGACGCTGATGCGCGGTCAGCCGACCACCGCCGACTCGCAGCCGGAGAAGATCGCCCCGGCGTCGTTGGAGCAGCTGCGCTCGATGATGCGCGAGGTCGTCACCGGCGGCACCGCCCGCGGCCTGGCGGGTTCGGGCGAGGTCCGGGGCAAGACCGGCACCGCGCAGTTCGGCGACGGCACCCACTCGCACGGCTGGTTCGTCGGCTACCGCGACGACGTGGCGTTCGCGGTGCTCATCACCGATGCGGGGGCGTCCGGCCCGTCGGTGGACGCGGCCAAGCGCTTCCTCGGCGGTCTGTGATCATCAACCGGAGATGTCGCTTCACGTGTTCGGGTGATCACTTAGGGTCAGTTGGGTGCTAGGTTGTAGCCCATCGAGCGCAGTGGTGACGGTTCGTTGCTGCGCTCGATGGGTCGTCACCGGTGTGGCCACCTCCGATGTGCGATCCCCCTCGCCACGTTGTGTTGCCACGACGATGGGCGAACCAGGTGTCCGGCTCCGTCCGGACGCGCATCGGCCCGCCGTGATCCCGGTGGGCGCCCCCGACGAACCGCGCCGGCACCGCCTCCCCCGAAGGCCGCCGGCGTCGCCCCAGGTGTGAACAGGAGTGGTTTTGATCTACTTCGACTCTTCCGCGCTGATCAAGATGATCGCCCCCGAACCGGAGAGCCAGGCGCTGAGCCAGTGGATCCGCGATCGCTGGGAGCAGCCGCGGGTGACCAGCGCGCTGTCCAAGGTCGACGTGCTGCGCAACTTCCGCGAGCAGGGCCCGGCCGCCGAGGACCTTGCCTCCATCGTGGTGTCCAAGCTGGAGACGCTGCCGGTGCAGCAGGAAGTGCTCGACACCGCCAGCGAGCTGCGCGCCGACCTCGGGCCCGTGGACGCGATCCACCTCGCCTCGGCGTGCGGCATCCGCAACGAGCCGGTGACCTACGTCTCCTACGACCCGGCGCTCATCGAAGCCGCGAAGGAGGCGGGCCTGGCGACCGCGTCCCCGGCCTGAGCTCTTCCGAAGTCCGGGCGGTGGCGTTCCACATCGCGGATGGTTCCGCGTGGTGCCGTTACCGCCCGGAGTCGTGGCGACCAACGTGGTTAAAGTGGGGGCATGCCGGTTCGAGCCCCGTTGAAGCCAGGCGTTGCGACGCCGCGCCGCCAAGTCCCAGCGCACATCGAGCGTCCCGAGTACGTGGACAAACCGGCTCCCCAGCGCAACACCGACCCTGACGTGCAGCCTCCCGAGGTCATTGAGGCGATGCGCTTCGCGGGCAAGCTCGCCGCCCAAGCGCTGGCCGAGGCGGGCAAGGCGATCCGGCCGGGCGTCACCACCGACTCCGTCGACGCCGTGGTGCACGAGTTCCTGCTCGACCACGGTGCGTATCCGTCGACGCTGGGTTACCGGGGCTTCCAGAAGTCCTGCTGCACCTCGCTGAACGAGGTGATCTGCCACGGCATCCCGGACTCGACGGTCATCGAGGACGGCGACATCGTCAACGTCGACGTCACCGGCTACATCGGTGGCGTGCACGGCGACACCAACGCGACCTTCCTGGCCGGCGACGTCTCCGAGGAAGCCCGGCTGCTGGTCGAGCGCACCCACGAGGCGACCATGCGCGGCATCAAGGCCGCCAAGCCGGGCCGCCAGCTCAACGTGATCGGCCGCGTCATCGAGTCCTACGCCAAGCGCTTCGGCTACGGCGTCGTCCGCGACTTCACCGGCCACGGCATCGGCCGCTCGTTCCACAGCGGACTGGTGATCTTGCACTACGACGAGCCGTCGGTGGACACCGTCCTGGAACCGGGCATGACCTTCACCATCGAGCCCATGATCACCCTCGGCACCCACGAGTACGACATGTGGGAAGACGGCTGGACGGTCACCACCAAGGACAAGAGCTGGACCGCCCAGTTCGAGCACACCATCCTCATCACAGAAGACGGCAACGAAATCCTCACCCAGCTGTGACCTGCGCGGGGGCGGCTCACCTCGGAACCGCCCCTACGGCCTCAGGACGTTTCATAGGGTGCATGCCGTGCAGACAGAACTGTGGGCTCCCAGCGATTCGGCCAGGCGGGTCTCGTATCGGGAGGGCTGGGGACTCCTGGCCGGGATGCTGTTCCTCCTCGCCTTCGCCGGACTGTTCCTGGCCGTTGCACTGTTCCCGGACGAGATCGTCACCCGGAAGGGACGGGACTTCGCGCCCTACGTCGGTTGGTTCTTCACAGTGCTGTTAGGGCCGCTTGCGCTGATCGGGGTCATCGGTGGGATCGGGATGGTCGCTCAGATCCACCGCGTCTTCGTCGACGAACGTGGTCTTTGGTTGCGGATTCACGGCAAGACCGACCTGGTCTCGTGGAGCGAGCTGAACGCGATCCGTGGTCAGCTCCCGCAACCCAAGGTCGAGGACGACCGGGGCTCGAAGCCGGTCCCTGCGGCTCTGCTGTTCCAACCCGTCGACGACGGCTTCGTCAGGCGTCACGCGCACATCCTCGACAAGCAGCAGTTGGATTCACCGCAGATCACACTGCCCGGGAAATCCGTCCTCCGACGGATCACCCGGGCAGTTTCAGAGGCCAGACCAGGCCTTCTGCGCTAGCGGTCGGCTTTCCCCTGTTCCTTCGCCCTTCGGCGGGCTTCCCTGATTTCAGCATCTCGCTGCCGCGAAGCTTGACGACGTGCTTTTTCCTCGTCTTCTTTTTGCTTCTTCGCGGCCTGCTCCTCAGGAGTTCCGTTGATCTTCTCCCAGAACTTGCGCTGCTCTTCCTGCGAGAAACCCCAGACGACGGCCTTTGCGAAGTACCAGAGGATCATGGGGATGGCGGCGAAACCGATGAGGATCGTGACGGTCAGGTTCACCCCTTCCGAGTAGCCGTCAGGCGAGCGGTATACGCGGTTATCCGACTTTCCGGTGCGTCCTCCGCTGTATCCCCAGGTGATCCTTTCCTGCTTTCCGATGCTCTCTGGGCTGAGGACGTTCATGTCGACGACGTCAGTCCAAACCTCGCCGGTCTCATCATCCCTGATCTCTGTTGTGCAGGCCCAATGATGTCCGAACCCTCGGCGGCTGACCGGACCGTAGTCTTCACAGGATTTCGCGACCGCAGTTGCGTTGGTTGCCGGGGTCTTTTCCGGGAACGTGAAGATGATCGTCAGCGCGGTAAGCGCGATCAAGGCGACGATGCCAAAACCGATGAGCACGCGCAGGATTCGGAGGATGGGGTTGTCGGATTTCCACACGACGATCTCCTACTTCTTCTCCTGTTGTTGTTCGGCTTTGGTCTCGCCGTCATCCAGCTTCGCGGTTTCCTTGACCACTTCGTAGCCGAACTTGTGAGCACCTTCTCGATGGCCCATGTCCACGGTGGGAGCCTTGAAGAGGTCGCCTTGCGCCCATGGCTTGTACTCGCCGAAGCCCGCCTTCGCTCCTGCGACAGCGTCGGTGAACCGGCTGCTTCCGGTCCCCTTCGCCCCTTCTCCGATCTGGTGGATCGTGCTCGAGTCGAATGCCTTCTGCGCGCTTGTATTCGCGACGCTCGCTTCCGGAACGTTGGCGAGTCCGGTGAAGAAGTCGTCCACCTTCGCCTTCAGCGATTGGCCGACCGAGCCGAGCTTGTTCAAGAAACCGGAGAGCCCCTTCAACACGTCGGCGAGCTTCTCCATCCAGCCGGCGATCTTGTTGGCATAGCTGATCGCTTTCGCGACCATCTCGGCGACCATGCCACCTGCGGCGATTCCAGCCGTGCACACGGCGGCGGCTCCCCACCGAAGCCCGATTGAGATGATCTCACCGACCGCGCTGGCGATCAGGTCCCGCACGATGCCGCGTACTGCGCCGACGACTGCGCCCGCACCTTGTACCGCGTCTTTCATCCCGTCACACGCTGCGGATAGTGCTTCTACGGTCTTGGCGGTTTCACCGCCCAGTGCCCGGTATGCGTCGCCAGCTTTGCCTTCCCACCCTGTGGTTCCTTGTACGGACTTTCCGTATTCGTCGCTCACTGCTTTCAGCTGCTTGCCGATGTTCTCCCAGGTGCTGGCCATGCCGGAAATGGCATCGGGGTTGCCCATGAGCGCATCGAACGGTTCACGCAGGAACGAGAAGTACTCCATGGCCCAGCCAAAGGCCCAGCTCCCGAGAGTGGCGAGCGGGTCAGCAGCGAGGCCGACCACGTCAACGCCAGCGCCCATCAGGCTCAGTCCGGCGGAGTCCCAGTCTCCGTTCTGGATTCCTTTGACCACGCCGAGAACGTTTTCCACGCCTCCGCCGCCACTGGCGACGTTGTACGTGTTGTTTTCCTTCGCGTCGGCCTCCGACTCGTCGGCTGTGACGACGAGGTCATTTTCCGAACTCAACCTTGACCCCCTCGATGATGCTGGTGCACTCCTCGTCGGTGCGCTGGTACTCCGCTGCTGTCTCGTCGAGGGCTGACTTCAGTTCGCCGAGGGCTTTAGCGCCGGATTCGATGACGGACTTGGTCATCTCGCCCTGGGCGATGCACTGCATGGCGATGAACTGGCCGAAGATGCCGAAGGCGTTGGTGTCCATGGTGGTTTCGGCTGCGCCGTGGGCTGTGCTGACGCGGTCTGCGAAGCCTTGGACCTGGTTGCTGTGCTGCTTGATGACCGGGACGTCCGCCCGGAAGCCGTCGCTCATCGCAGGAAGCTCCCGCGGGAGTAATCGTCATCGTCGTCGGGAGGGGGGACGGGTCGGTCGGGGGCTTGTGGCTGGTCCTCGTCGGTGCCGTCGCCGCTGTAGCCGTGCGGGAGGTTGCTCTTGACGAAGTCCAGGGCCGCGCCGTCGCCGACGAACTGCTGCATGACCTCGACCATCTGGCCTGCGGCCTGGCGTTGGGCTTCGCGGACGCAGGTCATGATCGCGGCTGCGACCTGATCCGGTTTCGGGTGCTGGAAGCCGTTGCCGAAGCGGATGTCCTCCAGGACGCCGCTGCTGTTGACCCGCACCGTGATCTGCCCGTCCGGGGAGCTCGCGGATGCGCCGACCTGCGTGAGTTCTTCCTGTGCGCGGTCGGTGTCGGCTTTGATCTTCTGCAGCTTGGCGTTGTAGTCGCTCAGCCAGTCGTCAGGTGTCGTCATCGGAATCCGTTGGTTGCGGTGGGCGGGCCAGTCGGGAGCGTAGTTGAGGGGGTTCGTTCCGTGTCCGGGTTTCGGGTGTCGGTCCCCACAGCGGGGGCATGGGGTAGGAACGGGGTGTGAATGCGCTGCTGATCGCTGGGACGACATCGGATGCCGGGAAGAGCGTGGTGACCGCTGGGATCTGCCGGTGGTTGGCGCGGTCGGGGGCGCGGGTGGCGCCGTTCAAGGCGCAGAACATGTCGAACAACTCGGTGGTCACGCCGGACGGCGGTGAGATCGGGCGGGCGCAGGCGGTGCAGGCGGCGGCGTGCGGTGTCGAGCCGTCCGTGCGGTTCAACCCCGTGCTGCTCAAGCCCGGCAGCGACCGGCAGTCGCAGGTCGTGGTGCTCGGCCGCGTCGCCGGTGAGGTGACCGCGTTGTCCTACCGCGAGCGCAAGGCGGCACTGCTCGACACCGTCGCGTCCACTTTGGACGACTTGCGGCGCGATCACGACTACGTCGTGTGCGAGGGCGCGGGATCGCCTGCGGAGATCAACCTGCGGGCCAGCGACATCGCCAACATGGGGCTCGCGCAGGCCGCGAAGCTGCCGGTCGTCGTGGTCGGCGACATCGACCGGGGAGGGGTGTTCGCGCAGCTCTTCGGCACCCTGTCGCTGCTGGACGCCGCCGATCAGGCGCTGGTGGCCGGGTTCGTGATCAACAAGTTCCGGGGTGATCCCGAGCTGCTGCGACCGGGGCTCGACCAGCTGCGGCAGTTGACCGGCAGGTCCGTGCACGGAGTGCTCCCGTGGGCAGAGGACTTGTGGCTCGACGCCGAGGACTCGCTGTCCTACGTCGCAGACGGCGTCGTAGGCCGGCCCGCGCCGCCGCGAGGTGGGCAGTGGTTGCGGGTGGCCGTGCCCCGGCTGCCCCGGATCTCCAACGCCACCGACGTCGAGGCGCTGGCGGCCGAACCCGGCGTGGCGGTGCGGTTCGTGACCGAGCCCTCGCGGCTCTCCGACGCCGACCTGGTGGTGCTGCCCGGCTCGAAGTCCACGGTGGCCGACCTGGCCTGGCTGCGGGAGAGCGGCCTCGCCGAGGCGATTCGCGATCACGCGCTAGCGGGGCTACCGGTGGCCGGGATCTGCGGCGGGTTCCAGATGCTGACCAGGCACATCCACGACGAGGTCGAGTCCGGCTCCGGTGCGGTCGACGGGCTCGGGCTGCTCGACCTGGAGATCGACTTCGCCCGGGAGAAGACTTTGGCCAGGCCGAGTGGTGAGGCGTTCGGCGAGGACGTCGCGGGTTACGAGATCCACCACGGCGTCGAGGTCCGCCGAGGTGACCTGCCACCGCTGATCACGCTTCCCGACGGCGAAGGAGAAGGTGGCGTTTCGGGGTCTGTGCTGGGCACGCACTGGCACGGGCTGTTCGAGAACGACGACTTCCGGCGCGAATTCCTCGGCTGGGCCGCCGGTCTGGCCGGCCGGGACGGTTTCCTCGCCGCCGAGGACACCGTGTTCGCCGACATCCGCGACGCGCAGCTGGACCTGCTCGGCGATCTCGTGACCGAGCACCTCGACACCGACGCGCTGCGCCGGCTCCTCGACGGCGGCGCGCCGACGGGTCTGCCGCGCTTGACCGCCGGGCTGAGCTGACCACGCGGTTCCCGACACAGCGGGACGAAACGGACGTACTCCGGGGTGGGATGTAGGTAGACCTGCCCAATCGACTACCCGATTCGGCCTCACGAGCGGCGTGATGCAGGTAACTTGTCGGCATGGCTGTTGAGTTTTCCGTGGACGAAGCCCGCGAGCGGCTGACCGAGCTGCTCGACCGCGCCGAAGCAGGCGAGCACATCGTGATCACCCGCTTCGGTGCCCCGGCGGTATCGCTCGAACCGACCCCGGTCCCCGCGCAGCGGCGTGGAGGCTTCGCCGCCGGAGTGGTCGCGGCGTCCTGGGCCGCGCCCGCGGCCGACGGCACCTTCGACATGGGCACCGACTACTGGGCCGATCCGGGGACATCCGTCGGCGCGTGAGCGCAACCGCGGGTCTCCCGGGCGCGTGCTGGATAGCCTCCGGGCATGCCCGCTGACGCTCCGACGATCCTCGCCACCAGTGGCGGGATCAGCGCATCCGACCGCCTGCCGTGGGGGATCGGAGCGCTGACCCGGCATGCCGTCGACCTCGCCGGGGCCACCGGCCGCGCGCCGCGCGTGTGCCTCCTGGCCACCGCCGTCGGCGACGACTCCGGGCTGATCGGCACCTTCTACGCCAACGCCGTCGCCGAGGGCTGGCAGCCCAGCCACCTGGCGCTGTTCCCCATGCCGAACATCGACGACGTGCGCGAGCACCTGCTCAGCAGGGACGTCGTGTGGGTGTGGGGAGGCAGCGTCGCCGGGTTGCTGGCGATGTGGCGGCTGCACGGCCTCGACGAGATCTTCCGCGAGGCGTGGCAGGCGGGGGTCGTGCTCACCGGTGTATCGGCCGGGTCGATCTGCTGGCACTCGGGCGGCACCACCGACTCGTTCGGGCCCGAGCTGCGGCCCGTCACCAACGGCCTCGGCCTGCTGCCGCACTCCAACGGCGTGCACTACGACAGCGAACCCCGACGGCGTCCGCTCTTCCAGCGCCTGATCGCCGACGGGACGCTGCCTCCGGGGTACGCCACCGACGACGGCGCCGGGCTGCTCTACCGGGGAACCGAACTCGTCGAGGCGCTCGCGGAACGGCGCCGCGCCGGGGCCTATCGCGTCGACCGCGGCCCGGACGGGACCGCGGTCGAAACGCCGTTGGACGTGCGCCGGATCAGTTGAGCGGCAGGTTGAGCAGCGCGTTCTCCAGCAGTTCCGGCATCGCGGGGTGGATCCAGTACTGGCCGCGAGCCATGCTGCGCGCGTCCAGGCCGAAGTGCATGGCCTGGATGATCGGCTGCAGCAGCGTCGGCGCCTGCGGGCCGATGATGTGCGCGCCGAGCAGCAGCCCCGTGTTCGGGTCGGCCAGCAGCTTGGCGAAACCGGTGGTGTCCTCCATCGCCCAGCCGTAGGCGATGCCCGCGTAGTCCTGGGTGGAGGTGACGTACTCGACGCCCCGCTGCTGGGCCTGCTGCTCGGTGAGGCCGACTGCGGCGATCTGCGGACCGGAGAACACCGCGTGCGGCACGAAGCGGTGGTCGGAGGAGATCGGTGTCTCGGGGTGCAGGATGTTGTGCCGCACGACGCGGGTCTCGTGGTTGGCGACGTGCTTGAGCTCGTGGGCCGAGCTGATGTCGCCGAGCGCCCACACGCCCTCGACCGAGGCGCGCTGGGTGTCGTCGACCGCGATCTTGCCCTCGTCGGTGAGCTCCAGCCCGCCGGTCGCCGCGTCGATCAGGTCGGCGTTGGGGGTGCGCCCCACCGCGACCAGCAGCTTCTCGGCCTCGACGGACTCCGCGCCGTCCAGGCCCTCGAGGTTCAGCCGGATCGCATCGCCGGTCTTCTCGGCGGAGACGATCTTGCGGTTGAGCCGCAGGTCCCAGCGCCGGGCGGCGATCTCGGTGAACCGGGCGGCCACGTCGGTGTCCTCGGCGCGCAGCACCTTGCCCGAGCGGCCGATCATGGTGACCTCGACGCCCAGCGAGCTGAAGACGTGGGCGAACTCGGCGCCGATGAAACCGGTGCCCATGATGATCATCCGGCGAGGGAGCTCGTCCAGGCGCATCACGGTGTCGCTGGTGTGCACCTCGACCTGGTCCAGGCCGGGGATCTCGGGGATGACCGGGCGGCCACCGGCGGCGACCACGAAGCGGTCGGCGGTGATCGTCTGGGGGCCGTCCGCGGTCTGGACGGTCAGCTGCTTGACGCCGGTGAACGCGGCCTCGCCGGTCAGCAGGGTGACGTTGGGCGAGCCCTCGGCCCGGTAGCGGCGGCCGCCTTCGGAGATCGGGTCGATGCGGCCGAAGATGCGGTCCCGGACCTCCGGCCAGCGCACGCCGTGGCGTTCGAGGTCGACACCGAGCCCGGCGCCGGCCTCGGGGGCACCCGCGACGTCGGCGGTGTGCACGAACATCTTCGTCGGGATGCAGCCGACGTTGAGGCAGGTGCCGCCGTAGGCGTCGTTGGGGCCGACGCCCTTCTCGACGATGGCCACGTTCCAGTCGGCGAACCGGTCGTCGATGATCGAGTTGCCGGAGCCGGAGCCGATGATGACTAGATCGAAATGCCGCACGGTTCCATCCTGCCTCACTTGGTGCGGGCCGTTGCGGGTCCGCGGACGTCGGTCAGTTCCAACCCGGCGAGCCACCCGGTGATTCCACGCCGATCTCGGTCCCAGATCACACCGATCGCGTGCGCGGCGCACCACAGCAGGCCGAGCACCGCGCTCGGCGCCCCCCTCGCCAGTTCGCAGGCGGCCTGGAGCAGTGCGAGACCCCCGGTGCCCAGCGTCCAGCGCAGCACGGCGGTTCGCCCGCCGGGGGAGCGCGCCCGCAGCAGGACCAGCCGCTGGCCGGGCGTGCCGTCCCAGCTCAGGGCGGCCACCAGCATCAGCAGCGCCGGGACGAGCCACGCGGCGCCCACCTGCAACGCCGTCGAGGGCGGGAGTCCCGCCCAGCGCAGGACGAAGCCCGTCAGGTGGACGCAGGCGACGCCCAGCCACCACAGCAGCAGGCCGTCGCAGCACATCCCCAGCAGCCGACGGCCGGTGGTCAACGGACGTGGCTCCGCGGCCCGGCGCCCGCTGCCCGCCGGAATCCGGTTCAGCAGCGGGACCAGCAGGCTCCCGAGCGCGGCCCCGGTGGTGTTGGCGATGACGTCATCGACGTCGAACACCCGGTAGGGGCACGGGTACCGGAACCACAGCCCGGTCAGCTGGGTGACCTCGACCAACGCCGACAGGGCCGCGCCGGCCAGCGCCGCCGCCGGTGGGGCGCGCCGCAGCAGCGCGCCCAGCGGGACGAACAGCGCGACGTTGCAGGCGAACTGCTCGACCCCCACGGCGCTGGTCAGCGCGGACAGCGGGCGCAGCTGCGCGGGGAAGCACGAGGTGCCGGTCGGCGGCAGGACGTAGCAACCCAGCGCGATGGCGTAGAGCAGCGTCGCGAAGCGCAGCACGGCCGTGCCCGCGCGCAGCTCGCCGTGCCGGCGGTAGTGACCAGCGACGAACGACGGCAGCAGCAGCGCGGCGACCCCGGTCGCGATCACCGCGGCGGTGGAACCCGGCAGCAGACTCATCTCTCGCACCTCCCTCATGAAGAAAGAGGCGCGAACCCCCCGAACAGATACATCTCCTTCGGGTGATGACGACGTCGCGCCCGCCCGGAGCGATCCGGGCGGGCGCGACGAAGAGCGGGATCAGTGCTGGTAGGTGGGGGTCATGACGGCTCGGCCGACGGTGTGGAAGGCCAGGTTGAAGCTGACCACCGCCGGCGAGGCGTCCTCGTCCACGCCGAGCTTCTCGGTGTCCACCGCGTGCACCACGAAGTAGTAGCGGTGCGGCCGGTCGCCGGGCGGCGGAGCGGCACCGCCGAAGGCGCGCTCGCCCATGTCGTTGGCGACGTGGAACGAACCCGCCGGGATGTTCTGGCCGCTGCGGTTGCCCGCGTCGGCGGCCAGTTCGGTGACGTCGGCGGGCACGTCGACGAGGACCCAGTGCCAGAACCCGCCGGGGATCGGTGCGTCCGGGTCGAAGCAGGTGACCACGAAGCTCTTGGCGGTCTCCGGGAAACCCGACCAGCTCAGCTGCGGCGACAGGTTCTGCCCGTCCGCGCCCATGCCGTCGTAGGCATGGGCCTTCGGCATCGCCCGGCCGTCGGCCACATCGGTGGAGGTGACGGTGAACGCGGGGACCGAAGGCAGGAACGAGTACGGATCAGGATCGATCGGGCGCTCCAGACTCATGCGAGCATCCTCCTTTTCCTGGTGGCTATGGGGTGATCGTCGTCGATCACCGGGCACAGCCTAGGAGAACCCACGGCGGTGCGGCTCGCCGGTTCTATCGGCTTTGTTGCGTTGCGTGCAATGGCGAGTGTGCATTTTGCAGCGGTCTCTGGCTAAGCTGTCGCCCGTCCCGGTGATGGCAGGAGGCAACGTGGCGCAGGCGGGCAACGAGACCGAGGTGTTGTGCCTGGGCGAGACCATGTCGCTGGTCGCGCCGGCCGCTCCGGTTCCCCTCGAGGAGGCTCCCGCGTTCACGCTCTCCGCCGGTGGCGCCGAGTCGAACGTGGCCGTTCACCTGGCCTCCCTCGGGCACCACGTGCGGTGGGCCAGCCGCCTCGGCGACGATCCGCTCGGACGGCGCGTCGCCGCCTCCCTCGCCGCAGCGGGCGTCGACACCGGCCTGGTCGAGATGCGTTCCGAGGCACCGACCGGCGTCTACTTCAAGGACCCCGGGCCGGACGGCACCCGAGTCCACTACTACCGCGCGGGCTCGGCCGCCTCGACGATGGACCACGACTTCCTCGCCGACGACGTCATCGACGACGCCCGCGTCCTGCACATCAGCGGCATCACCCCGGCTCTGTCGGAGGGCTGCGACCGGCTGATCCGGCGGCTGCTGACCCGCCCCCGCCGCGCCCCCCTCTCCTTCGACGTCAACCACCGGCCGGCGCTGTGGTCGGCCCGGCAGGCCGCCCCTGTGCTCGCCGAGCTCGCCCAGCTCGCCGACGTCGTGTTCGTCGGCCTCGACGAAGCCGCCACCCTGTGGGGTGTGAGAACCGCCGATGACGTGCGGGAACTGCTCGACTCGCCGGTCACCGTCGTGGTCAAGGACGGCGCCGAGGCCGCCTACGCGCTCGGCGAGCGCCGCACCGTCGTGCCCGCCCCGACCGTCGAGGTCGTCGAGCCGGTCGGCGCCGGTGACGCCTTCGCGGCCGGGTTCCTCTCCGGCGTGCTGCGCGGCGAGGACGACGAGCGCTGCTTGCGCCGCGGGCACCTGCTGGCCGCGCACAGCCTGCGCAGCACCGAGGACCACACCGCACCGCCCGACGCCGAGTCGCTCGCGCGCTGGCTGGCGCTCGACGAGGAGCGGTGGGGCGCACTGCGATTCGACGGGAGCGAGTGAGAAGTGCCCTTCCTGGAGGAGTTGTTCGCCAAGCCGGTGATGGCGATCCTGCGCGGCATGGATCCGCAGCGGACCGCGGAGCTGGCCGAACGAGCCTGGGACCTGGGCATCGACGCCGTCGAGGTTCCGATCGAGACGCCGAAGGCCGAGCCCTCCCTGGCGGCGGCCGTGCGCGCCGGAGCCGAACGCGGCCGCCCGGTCGGTGCGGGCACGATCATCAGCCCCGAACAGCTGCGCACCGCCCGCGACCTGGGCGCGGCCTTCACCATCGCACCCGGCCTGGACGCCGGGATCGTGCGGCTGAGCGCCGAACTCGACCTGCCGCACGTGCCCGGTGTCGCCACGCCCAGCGAGGTCCAGCAGGCGCTGCGCCTCGGGCTGTCGTGGGTGAAGGCCTTCCCCGCCGCTGAACTGGGCAGCAGCTGGTTCCGCGCGATGAAGGGTCCCTTCCCCGCGCTGCGCGTGGTGGCCACCGGCGGGATGAACGCCCGCAACGCGCCGGAGTTCTTGCGGGCCGGAGCCGACGTGGTCGCGGTCGGTTCGGCGCTGGAGGACGAGGCCCAGCTGCCCGCGCTGGCACAGCTCGTCGAGGGCTGACGTTCCCCGGGAACGAGTTCGCAGTTCGTGAGAGAGGAAGAGTCGTGAAGGTCCACGTTGGTCCGGTCGCCCAGCCCGAGCTGGAAGCCGCCGTGGTGGCGGCCGGTGCCGAGCTGAGCTCGGCGGAGGAGGCGAACGCGCTGGTCTGGTTCGGCGGGGAGCCGAGCTGGTTCGGCTCCTACGACCGCCCGGACCTGGAATGGGTGCAGCTGCCCTCGGCAGGCATCGAGTCCTGGGTGGCCTCCGGCGTGCTGCGCGAGGACCTGACCTTCACCTCGGCCGCGGGCACCTTCGCCCAGACCGTCGCCGAGCACACCCTCGGCCTGATGCTCGCCGGTGCGCGGCAGCTGGCCGCGATGGCTCGGGCCACCACGTGGCAGCGCCCCGAGGGCATGCGCAGCCTCGCCGGCTCGACCGTCGGCATCATCGGCGCTGGTGGGATCGGCAAGGCGCTGATCGAGATGCTGCGTCCCTTCGGCGTCCGGGTGCTGGCGGTGAACCGCTCCGGCAAGCCCGTGCTGGGCGCCGAGCGGACCTGGCCGTCCGAGGACGCCGACGGGATGCGCGAGCTGCTCGCGGAGTCGGACTTCGTGGTGGTGGCTGCTCCGGCGACCTCGGCGACCTCGAAGCTCATCGATGCCGCCGCGTTGCGGGCGATGAAGTCCGACGCGTGGCTGATCAACATCGCGCGCGGCTCGCTGGTCGACACCGAAGCGCTGGTCGAGGCCCTGGACGCCGGCCGGATCGGCGGTGCCGCCCTCGACGTCACCGATCCGGAACCGCTGCCCGACGGGCACCCGCTGTTCACCCACCCCCGCGCTCTGATCTCCCCGCACACCGCCAACCCGCCGTCGCTGCAGATGCCGGCCCTGGCGCGCAGGGTCGAGGAGAACGTCCGCCGCCACATCGCAGGACAACCACTCCTCGGCCTGGTGGATGTGCACGCGGGTTACTGAGGGGTCGGATCAACTCATCATGCTCAGCGGTGCGGGTGGGGGAACCTGATCGGCGCTGTGGACTCCGCGCGCCACTCCTGATGTATTCCACGGCGTCGCGGCGTGCTCGCCACAGCACCGCTCAGAACTCCCGGCGGTGCCGGCTGCTCTGGGGGGCAAGGAGAAAGCACCTTCGGTGCTTGCCTGACGACCGAGGGGAAGGAGATCTTTCTCGCGAAATCGTTGGTGGGGTGGTGGGTGATCGCGGGGTCGATAGGATGGCTGCGCCAGTACGGCGGTGACGTGGAGGAACCCGGTGTGAGGCCGGGGCGGTCGCGCCACTGTGACCGGGGAGCGGTCCCCGACGGCCACGGCCTGCGCAGGGCTGGAAGGCGGGACACCGCGACGATCCGGGAGCCAGGAACTCCTGCCGCCGTGACCCCCGCCGGGGCGCGCACCCCGAGAGAGGATCACCGTGAGCGAGCCTGCCCGCGACGCCCGAGTTCTGCTGCTGTCCACTGCGGACACCGACCTGCTGGCCGCCCGTGCCGCCGAGGCCGACTACCGCGTCGCCAACCCCTCCCGCGTGGCCGCCGAGGACGTTCCGGCGCTGCTCGACGGCGTTGACGTCGTCGTGGTCCGGCTGCTGGGCGGCCGCCGCGCCTGGGAGGAGGGCCTGGACGCGGTGCTGGCGTCGGGCCTGCCGACCGTGGCGCTGGGTGGCGAGGCCACCCCCGACGCCGAGCTCATGACGCTGTCCACGGTGCCCGCCGGTGTGTCCACCCAGGCCCTGGCCTATCTGGTCGAAGGCGGCCCGGAGAACCTCGCCCAGCTCGCCCACTTCCTGTCCGACACCGTGCTGCTGACCGGCACCGGGTTCACCGAACCGCAGTCGATGCCGGAGTTCGGCCTGCACGGCGAGCGCGAGCACGACCCGTCGCGCCCGACGATCGGCGTCGTCTTCTACCGGGCGCACGCGCTGGCGGGCAACACCGCGTTCGTCGACACCCTCGCCGACCAGGTCGAATCCGCCGGGGCCAACGTGGTGCCGGTGTTCTGCGGCTCGCTGCGCGGCCTGTCCGACGCCGCCGGTCTGCGCGCACTGCTGGGCGGGTGCGACGCGCTGATCGCCACCGTGCTCGCCGCGGGTGGTGCGGTCGCCGCCGACGCCAGTGCGGGAGGGGACGAGGACTCCTGGGACGCCGGTGCGCTGGCCGAGCTCGACATCCCCGTGCTGCAGGGCCTGTGCCTGACCACCAGCCGCGCGGTGTGGTCCGACAGCGACGCGGCGCTGTCGCCGATGGACGCCGCGATGCAGGTCGCCGTGCCGGAGTTCGACGGCCGGTTGATCAGCGTGCCGTTCTCCTTCAAGGAGGAGGGCCCGGAGGGCATCCCGGTCTACGTCGCCGACCCCGAGCGCGCGGCCCGCGTGGCCTCCACCGCCGTGTCGCTGGCGCGGCTGCGGCACGTGGACAACTCCGCCAAGCGCCTCGGCGTGGTGCTCTCCTCCTACCCGACCAAGCACTCCCGGGTCGGCAACGCCGTGGGCCTGGACACCCCCGCCTCGGCGGTCGTGCTGCTGAGCGCGCTGGAGGACGCCGGCTACGACCTCGGCGGCCTGGACGTCACCGGCCTGGACGGCGACACCCTGATCCACCGGCTGATCTCCGCAGGTGGCCACGACGTGGAGTGGCTGACCGAGGAGCAGATGTCCGAGGCCGCGATCCGCGTCCCGACGACCCGCTACCGCGAGTGGTTCGACGCGCTGCCCGAAGAGCTGCGGGCGTCGATGACCGAGCACTGGGGAGCCCCGCCCGGCAGCCTCTACGTCGACGAGGAGGGCTGCCTCTACGTCGCCGCGCTGCGCTTCGGCAACGTGGTGATCCTGATCCAGCCGCCGCGCGGTTTCGGCGAGAACCCGATCGCGATCTACCACGACCCGGACCTGCCGCCCTCGCACCAGTACCTGGCGGCCTACCGCTGGCTGGCCGAGGAGTTCGGCGCGCACGCGGTGATCCACCTGGGCAAGCACGGCACGCTGGAGTGGCTGCCGGGCAAGGGCCTGGGCCTGGCGGCGGACTGCGCGCCGGACGCGGTGCTGGGCGACATGCCGTTCGTGTACCCGTTCATCGTCAACGACCCGGGCGAGGGCACCCAGGCCAAGCGACGCGGCCACGCGACCGTGGTGGACCACATGATCCCGCCGATGGCCCGCGCCGACGCCTACGGCGACATCGCCAAGCTGGAGCAGCTGCTCGACGAGTACGCGCTGGTCACCGACCTGGACCCGGAGAAGAAGCCGGCGCTGCGCAACCAGATCTGGGAGCTGGTCACCCAGGCCGAGCTGCACCACGACCTGCACCAGGAGGGCCAGCCGGACGCGGAGTCCTTCGACGACTTCGTGATGCACATCGACGGCTACCTGTGCGAGATCAAGGACGTGCAGATCCGCGACGGCCTGCACATCCTCGGCCGCGCGCCGCGCGACGAGGAGCTGGTCAACGACGTGCTGGCGATCCTGCGCGCCAAGCAGGTCTTCGGCGGCAAGGTCGGCGCGCTGCCCGGCCTGCGCTCCGCGCTGTCGGACCACTTCGGACTCGACGAGCAGGCGCTGCTGGCCGAGCCCGGCGCCCGCGCGGACGTCCCGGCCGCGCTGACCGAGCTCGTCGAGGGCCCGTCGGCTTCGGCGTCGGACGCGGTGGACCTGGTGGAATCGTTGGCGCGCAAGCTGATCCAGGCGCTGGCCGACACCGACTGGGACTCCGAGCGCGCCGAGCAGGTCGTCACCGACGTGATCGGCACCGGCGTCGCCGACGTCGTGCGGGTGCTGCGGTTCGCCTGCGTCGAGCTGGTGCCGCGCCTGGCCCGCACCACCGACGAGGTCGAGCACGTGCTGCACGCGCTCAACGGTGGTTTCGTGCCCGCCGGACCGTCCGGCTCGCCGACCCGCGGGTTGATCTCGGTGCTGCCCACCGGCCGCAACTTCTACTCGGTGGATCCCAAGGCCATCCCGTCGCGCAACGCCTTCGACGTCGGTTCCGCGCTCGCCGATTCGCTGATCACCCGGCACGTCGCCGACACCGGTGAGAACCCGCGCTCGGTGGGCCTGACGGTGTGGGGCACCTCGGCGATGCGGACGCAGGGCGACGACATCGCCGAGATCCTCTGGCTGCTGGGCTGCCGCCCGAAGTGGGACGACGCCTCGCGGCGGGTCACCGGCTTCGAGGTGGTGCCGGTCGCCGAGCTGGGCAGGCCGCGCATCGACGTCGTGGTGCGCATCTCCGGGTTCTTCCGCGACGCGTTCCCGCACGTCGTCTCGCTGATCGACGACGCGGTGCAGACCGTGGCCAAGCTCGACGAGACCGACGAGGACAACTACGTCGCCGCCCACTACCGCGCCGACGTCGACGAGCACGGCGACGACCGCCGGGCCTCGACCCGCATCTTCGGTTCCAAGCCGGGCGCCTACGGGGCCGGGCTGCTGCCGCTGATCGACGCCCGCAACTGGCGCAGCGACGCCGACCTCGCCGAGGTCTACGCGACCTGGGGCGGCTACGCCTACGGCCGGGGTCTCGACGGCCGCGAGGCGCGCGGCGACATGGAGACGGCGTTCAAGCGCATCCAGGTGGCGGCCAAGAACGTCGACACCCGCGAGCACGACATCGCCGACTCCGACGACTACTTCCAGTACCACGGCGGCATGGTCGCGATGGTGCGCTCGCTGTCCGGGCGGAGCCCGGCCGCCTACGTGGGTGACTCGGCGGTGCCGCACGCGGTCAAGACCCGCACGCTGGGCGAGGAGACCAAGCGGGTCTTCCGGGCTCGGGTGATCAACCCGAAGTGGATCTCGGCGATGCAGCGGCACGGGTACAAGGGCGCCTTCGAGCTCGCGGCCACGGTGGACTACCTGTTCGGGTTCGACGCCACCGCCGGGGTCGTCGACGACTGGATGTACGCGAAGCTGGCGGAGTCCTACGTCTTCGACGAGCAGGTGCAGCAGTTCCTGCGCAACTCCAACCCGTGGGCGCTGCGAGGCATGACGGAGCGGCTGCTGGAAGCCGCCGATCGCGGCCTGTGGGCCGAACCGGACGAGCAGGTCCTCGACGATCTGCGGTCGGTGTACCTGGAGCTGGAAGGTCAGCTGGAGGACTGAACGCCCCCCGGGGCCGCCACTTGCCGGTCCCGGGTGGAACGTACCTCGCCCAGTCCATCCACAGTGGACCGAAACGTTGGGCCGTCCGAGTGGAAAGTGGCGTGAAATTCCACTCGTTCGTGTTGAGCTCCTGGCCGAGGTGTATCTGACAGAGGGTTCGTTTCCTCTTACTCGTGGACACTTTGGACGAGCCGGAGCGGCGGTCGGACGGCCGCCGGGAGGCTCCGGGGGAGGAGACGAACCATGGCGGAGAACAAACTCGGGATGCGGGCGGCGGCCGGGACGCTGGCGGCGATGAGCCTGATCGGTGGTCTGCTGGCCACCTCGGCCAGCGCCGGCGAGCAGGGGACCGCTGCGCCACCGATCGTCGGGGGGCAAGCGGCTCCGATCGCCGACCACCCGTGGGTGGTCTACCTGGCCGATGACCAGGGCAACCAGTTCTGCGGCGGCACCATCGGCGCGGCGAACAAGGTCATCACGGCGGCGCACTGCGTCAAGGGCGAGCGACCCGCCTCGGTGCGGGTGGTGGCGGGCCGGGAGAGCAAGTCGTCCACCGACGGCGTCGAGGTCCCGGTTTCCGACATCTGGGTCCACCCGAACTACCAGGACGCCAACACCGGATCCGACGTGGCCGTGGTGACCCTCGAGCAGCAGCTCCCGCAGGCCCCGCTGCCGGTGGCCACACCGGCCGACACCGCCGCCTACGAGGCGGGCCGGATGGCGACCGTGCTCGGCTGGGGCGCCACCTCAGAAGGCGGCGAGGCCTCGGACACCCTGCAGAAGGCCGAGGTCCCGCTGACCTCCGACGCCGACTGCAAGCGGGCGTACGACCAGTACGACCCGCAGGGGATGGTCTGCGCCGGATACCCCGAGGGCGGCATCGACAGCTGCCAGGGCGACTCGGGCGGGCCGCTGGTGGTCGACGGCAAGCTCGTCGGCATCGTCTCCACCGGCAACGGCTGCGCGAGGCCGGGCAACCCGGGCATCTACACCCGCACCGCCACCTACGAGGCCGACATCCGGGCCCAGCTCACGGCGCAACACTGATCACGCCGGGGTCAGCCGCAGCCCGGGACCGAGTTCGCGGGCGAGCCCGGTGGCCAGGGTCCGGAAGGCACGCACGTGCGGATCCTCGTCACCGGCGCGGCTGACCAGCACGCTGTGCTCCCACGGCGCGTCCGCCACCGGAACGCACCGGGTGCCGGGCCACGGGTAGAAGCGCTCGAAGGATTCCAGCGCCGAACCCGCACCGCGTCCGGCGGCCGCCGTGGCGAGCACCTCGTGCGGGTTGACCGCGTCGTCCTGGCCGCGGCGCGGGGACTCACCGCCCCGCGCCGCGGTGAAGTACAGGTAGTCGGTGAACGGGCGCGGCGTGCGCTCGGGAAGCCGGATGAACGGCAGGTCGAGCACGTCGGCCAGCCGCACCTCGGGTGCGTCGGCCAGCTCCCAGCGGGCGGAGACCACGACGATGCGCCGCTCGGTGGTGAGCACGTCGATCTCGACGCGCTCGTCCACCGGTGCCGGGCGCACGAAGGCCACGTCCACGCGGTGCTCCAGCAGCGCGGACACGTGCTCGGTGAAGTCCAGCGGCACCAGCCGCAGGTCGATCTCGGGGTGGGCCATCCGGAACGCCTGCGCGGTCGCGGGCGTCAGCTCCGCCGAACCGTGCCCCATGACCCCGACCCGCAGCGTCCCGGGCTCGGGTGAGGCGGCTTCGGCGACGTCCGCGCGAGCGAGGTCGGCGGCGGCGAGCAGCGCGCGGGCGTGCCGGGCGAGCCGGTGTCCCGCGGGGGTGAGCCGCACCGGGTTGCGGTCCAGCAGCGGCGTCCCGAAGTCCTGCTCCAGCTGCTTGACGTGCTCGGTCACGGTCGCCTTGGCCAGGAACAACCGCTCGGCGGCCCGACCGAAGTGCCCCTCCTCGGCCACCACCAGCAAGGTCTCCAACCGCCGCAACTCCATGCGAGCAACGTACGACCGGTTGCCGGAAGAGACCAGGCGATTGAGGCGCACTTTACGATGCGCATTCGAGCCTCGATCGGCCGTTTACTGAGCGTGCGCCAGTGCCCGTGGGCGTGGTCTGCGCCCAACTCCAGTCGAATTGGGATTCGGGCCGCATTTCGGTGGTGCGGGGCGGGAGGAAGCTGCTTCACCACCGGCATCACCTGGGCCAGGCCGGGCTCAGCGAGGAGCAGTGGCGTGCTCGGTGGGAGGCCGAACGCTGGTTCTTCGCGGCGGATGGGGAGTGGGGCAAGAAGTCCGGCAACGAAACGGTGCGCATCACCCCGGATGGTGAGGTGTCGATCCGGTTGCCCGCGCCGCTGGAACATCTCGCCAACGCACGCAACGGCCGGTATGTCTTGACCGCGATCGCGCGGTTCCAGCATCGCGGTGCGGAGTGGGCTGAGCACATCGCTGGTGATCGGGCGGTAGCGTACCGGTTTCAATACGACGCCACTCGTGACCGCTGGTACGTGGGTGCGTCTTGGCAGCGCAGCCCAGCACCGTCGGTGCCGTTGGCCGTGTTGCGGTCTGGTCCGGTGATCGGGGTGGACACCAATGTTGATCACATCGCCGCCTGGAAGCTCGACCCTCACGGCAACCCGACGGGCCGACCGAAAACCTTGGGTTACGACCTTTCCGGCACGGCTGACCACCGAAACGCACAGCTGCGCCATGCCCTGTCCCAGGTTTTGCGTTGGGCCAGGAGTGAAGGTGTGCGGGCGATCGCGGTCGAAGATCTCGACTTCAGTGACTCGACGACTCGTGAGAAGCATGGCCGCAGGAAGCGGCTCCGGCAGCTGATTTCCGGCATGCCCACGGGGAAGCTTCGTTCCCGGCTGGTGTCGATGGCCGCCGAGACCGGTGTCGGTGTGATCGTCGTGGACCCTGCTTGCACCAGCAAGTGGGGCAACGAGCACTGGCGTGCGCCACTGTCCAGGAAGAAGCATGAGATCACCCGACACCACGCCGCGAGCGTGGCGATCGGGAGACGCGCCCTCGGGCACGGGATCAGGCGACGGGTGACACCGCCCCGGCACGACCAGAGCGATCGTGTCGGGCATCGGACCATCCAGGCCCAGCCTCGTACTCGTGGGTGTGAAGGAACCCGCCCCGACGCGACCGGGACGCGGACGCGATCCGTGCTGTCCGGCCGTCGAGCGAATGCGGGAACCCAGTTCGTCCAACACCGTTCGGGAGGGACGCAGTAGCGGGACGTCCGATCATCATGGGGACGCCTGAACGCTGTTGAGGAACGGTAGACCGAGATCCTGATTCCCTCGTTCGGGAAAACCGAACGGTTGGTGTTCGGGGTGGGGACTGCGCGTAGAACGTTAGGTGTGCGAAACGTGTGGGTGCCGGCTGCTCTGCTGTTGATGGTGGCCGGGTGGGGTGCGAACCAGTTCTCGCCGCTGCTGGGGGCTTACCGGGGTGAGTTGGGGCTGAGCCCGTCGGCGGCGACCGGGTTGCTGGCGCTCTACGTCGTCGGGTTGGTGCCCGGCTTGTTGTTCGGGGGTCCGCTGGCGGATCAGCGCGGGCGCAAGCCGGTGGTGGTCTGGGCGATCGTGCTCAGCGCGCTGGCCACGGTGGCGCTGATGCTCGGGGCGCACGTGGTGCCGTGGCTGATCGTCGGGCGGCTGATCGTCGGGGTGAGCACCGGCGCCGTGCTGGCCGCCGGGAGCGCTTGGGTGCGCGACCTGTCGCACCCGCCGTTCGGGACCGCGACCGAGGACGGCGCCGGTGCGCGCAGGGCCGGCGTGCTGCTGGCGGCCGGTTTCAGCATCAGCGGCGTGGTGTCCGCGCTGGTCGCGACCTGGGGGCCGTTCCCGCTGGTCAGCGCCTACGTTCCGCACCTGGTCCTGTGCGCGGTGACGCTGCCGCTGGCGCTGCGCTGCCCGGAGACGCGCGTCGAGCCCGCGGCCGGGGCGCCGCGCGGCAGGGGAGCGCGCGATCCGCGGTTCCTGCGCCGAGTGGCGCCGGTGGCGCCGTGGATCTTCCTGTGCCCCACCGTCGGCTTCGCCGTGCTCCCCGCGCAGGTCACCGTCCACGCGCCCGGCTACGAGGTGCTCTACGCGGGGGTGTCGACGCTGTGCGCTCCCGGTTTCGGTGCGGTCGTGCAGCCCTGGGCTCGCCGGATCGCCCGGCGCGGGGTGCGGGCGACGGCCGTGTTCGGGCTGCTGGCCATCGCTGCCGGGCTCGTGCTCGCTGCTGTCGCGGCGTGGCGGGCGCAGCCGTGGCTGGGGCTGCTCGCAGCGCTGACGCTGGGCACCGGCTACGGCTTCGTCTCGACCTACTGCCTGACGATGGTGGGCCGCATCGCGGGACCGTCCGAGCTGGCCGGGCTGAGCGCGATCATGTGGGTGCTGGCCTACCTGGGGTTCTGCACGCCGTTCGTGATCAGCCTGCTCTCGGGCGTGGTCGCGGTACCGGTGGTGCTGCTCGTGCTGGCCGGGCTGGCGCTGCTGACGTTGCTGTCAGCTCGCGACGAGACCGATCGAGATGGTCACGAAAGCCGTCGCGCTCAACGCGTCCAGCGACTTCGAGACGCGGGGGTTCTTTAGCCGGTCGGCGATCCCGGCCGCCGCCAGCACGATGGTGACCTCCCAGATCGCCGCCAGCACCAGGAACACCACACCCAGCGCGACCAGCTGGAGCGCCGGTTGCGTCGACGCGCCGACGAACTGCGGCAGGAACGCGAGGCTGAACAGCAGCATCTTCGGGTTGGTCAGGTTGCTGAGCAGGCCGCGCAGGTAGGGGTTGGCGTCGTCCGGCGGCGGAACGTCCAGCGAGCCGGATTCCCGCCTGGTCAGCCAGTACCCGCGCACGATGGTGGCCGCGAGGTAGAGCAGGTAGGCCGCGCCCACCCACTTCAGGGCCACGAGCACGCCCGGGGCTTTGGTGATCAGCGCGCCCAGCCCTGAGATGACCACCGCGACCTGCAGCGCGCTGGCGCTGTGGATTCCGGCCAGCGCCAGCAGCCCCGCCTTGCGGCCGTGGTTCAGCGACGTGCGCAGCAGCAGGAAGACGTCCACTCCCGGTGTGATGATCACGACCGCGCTCGCCAGCAGGAAGGCGGGCAACGGCGTCGGGTCCAGGAGCACGGCGAATTCCTCTCCACTTCGGCAGCACGCACTGCCGCATCGCTTGATCAGGTTCTTCTCGTCATCCGGACAGGTGAGATCGGCGGATGCCGGTGGTGGAGGTACCCCGGTTTCGCGATGCCCTGGGATGGAGGCGCGACTGTCAACGGCGACATTCGCGAAAGGATTTGCTTCCGTAGTCGAGTTTAACGAAAAACTTTCCTGGGATGCTGTGAGTTGCGACTCGTGATGTTTCGGTGTGCGGGTGATTACGGTGTGTCCGCTCCGCCGATGACCGCGACAGCTGGAGGCACCGACTTTGGGCCGCGACGAACAGGGAATCGCCGACAAGACCCGTGCGCTGCGCGCGCTCGCCATCGCCGGAGCGGTCACCGCTCTTGCGGGCGCGAGCCCCGCCGCCCACGCGTCCCCGGCGATCACCGGGGACGACCAGCCGCAGTCCCGGATCCTCGGCGGCTCGGGCAGCACCACCGACGACGCGCCCTGGGTGGTCGCGCTGACCGACCGGTACGGCAACCAGTTCTGCGGCGGCACCCTGATCCGCGCGGGCGAGGTCGTCACCGCCGCGCACTGCGCGCACGATCCGCTCACCGGGGCCGAACGCTCGCCCGAGGACGTCCGCGTGATCGCCGGGCGCACCGACCTGCGCAGCTCGCAGGGCAGCGAAGCCGAGGTCGACGACGTGTGGGTGCACCCGGGTTACGAGGACTTCACCACCGGCGACGACCTCGCCGTCCTCAAGCTCAGCGCTCCGCTGCCGCAGCGCCCGCTTCCCGTGGTCGCGCCCGGCGAGACCGCGCCGTACGAGCCGGGCACCACGGCCCGCGTCTACGGATGGGGCCGGACCAGCGAGAACGGCCCGAACTCGGACACCCTGCGCTCGGTCGAGGTGCCCGTCGCAGCCGACGACGCCTGCCGCTCGGCCTACCCGAACTACGACCCGCGCAGCATGTTCTGCGCCGGGTACCCCGAAGGCGGGCGCGACGCCTGCGCCGGCGACTCCGGTGGGCCGATCGTCGCAGGTGGGCGGCTCATCGGCGTGGTGTCCTACGGCACCGGCTGCGGTCGTCCCGGCACGCCCGGCGTCTACACCAGGCTGTCGAACTACCCGATGTGAGCGGTGGGCGAGTGGTCTGCACAACTCCCGCCGCTGGCGAGTGCGGGAAACCGGGAAGTCCTGTGATATCCAGGTAAGGGTGACCCTTCAGCCGCTCGCGACCGCCGTGCAACGCGCCTACACCGCAGACCTCGACGCCTCCGACTTCTACCGGATGCTGCGGCTGCGGGTCGACGTCTTCGTCGTCGAGCAGGAATGCCCGTACCCCGAGCTCGACGGGCGTGACCTGGAGGACTCCACCCGCCACTTCTGGGTCGACTCCGCCGACGACTACGTGCTCGGATACCTGCGGCTGCTGGAAGACCCCGACGGCACCTACCGCATCGGCCGCGTCTGCACCGCCAAGAGCGCCCGGGGTCTGGGCATCGGCCGCAAGCTGATGCGCGCCGCCGTCGCCGAGGTGCAGAACTCGCCCGCCGTGCTGTCCGCCCAGGCCTACGCCAAGGACTTCTACGCCTCCTTCGGCTTCGTCGAGGCCGGGGACGAGTACCTCGAAGACGGCATCCCGCACGTCGAGATGCGACGCGAACCCCGCCGCGCGGGTGTTGCCGCCGGTCGCCGAATGTGAGTTGTGGCGCCGGATGGTTGGGCGCTTGATCGACGTCTGGGACGATGTCGGTGAATCCGTTTGCAAGGGGTGTTGGCAGGAAGCCGGTGCGAGTCCGGCACGGTCGGCGCCACTGTGACCGGGGAGCGGACCTCCCGCGCGAGCCACCGGGGTGACCTGGGAAGGCCGGAGGGACGTGACGATCCGGGAGTCAGGACACTGCGGCCCCTTGTTCCCGACAGCGGGGCGTCCGCACCCCGAGGAAGGAACCACACCGGCATGTCCGCTGCCCCTCGCTTCCCCTTCTCCGCCGTGGTCGGCCACGACGACCTGCGGCTCGCGCTGCTGCTCAACGCGGTGCACCCGCGCATCGGCGGTGTTCTGGTGCGCGGCGAGAAGGGCACGGCCAAGTCGACCGTCGTGCGCGCCCTCGCCTCGCTGCTGCCGACGCTGGACGTCGTCGACGACTGCCGCTTCGGCTGCGATCCCGCCGCGCCCGACCCGCAGTGCCCCGACGCGCCGCACGGCCCCACCGCGACCCGGCGGCCCGCGCAGCTCGTCGAACTGCCCGTCGGCGCCACCGAGGACCGGCTCATCGGCTCGCTCGACCTCGAACGCGCCCTGACCGAGGGCGTTCGCGCCTTCCAACCCGGCCTGCTCGCCGGAGCGCACCGCGGCGTGCTCTACGTCGACGAGGTCAACCTGCTGCACGACCACCTCGTGGACCTGCTGCTCGACGCCGCCGCCATGGGTCGCGCCCACGTCGAGCGCGACGGCGTGTCCGTCTCGCACGCCGCGTCGTTCCTGCTGGTCGGCACCATGAACCCGGAGGAAGGCGAGCTCCGGCCGCAGCTGCTCGACCGCTTCGGGCTCACCGTGCAGGTCGCCGCCTCCCGCGAGGTCGGCACCCGCACCGAGGTCGTCCGCCGCCGGCTCGCCTTCGAAGCCGACCCCGCCGGGTTCGCCGCCCACTGGGCCGATGCCGACGCCGAGCTCGCCGAGCACATCCGCGCCGCCCGTGCCCGGGTCGAGGACGTCGTGCTGCCCGACTCCGAACTCCGCCGGATCTCCGCGCTGTGCGCGGCCTTCGACGTCGACGGCATGCGCGCCGACCTGGTGCTGGCGCGCACCGCCATCGCCCACGCCGCCTGGCGCGGCGCCGACGCCGTCACCGAGGAGGACGTCGAAGCCGCCGCCCGCCTGGCCCTGCCGCACCGGCGCCGCCGCGACCCGTTCGACGAACCCGGCATGGCCGAGGACCAGCTGCAGCAGGCCCTCTCCGACGCCGCCGAGCAGGCCGAGGACCAGCCGCCGGAAGACCCCGACGACGACCCCGACGGAGGGCCCGACGGCGGTCCCGGTGGCGGCGGCGAACCGCAGGACGAGCCCACCGGTCCCACCGGCGGCGGAGGCGGCGAGGAGCAGGACCAGCAGCCCGGTGGCGGCGACTCCGAACGCGCCCCCGTCGGCGCCGGGCAGTCGTTCCGCGCCCGGTTGCTGGAAGTGCCCGGACTCGGCGAAGGCGCACCCGGCCGCCGGTCCCGCGCCCGCTCCCGCAGCGGACGCACCACCCGCGCCACCACCGTCGGGGGCCACGGACTGCACCTCACCGCCACCCTCGCCGCAGCCGCTCCCCACCAGGCCGCGCGCGGGCGCAGCGGACCCGGCCTCGTCCTGCGCTCCGACGACGTCCGCCGATCCCTGCGCGAAGGCCGTGAGGGCAACCTCGTGCTCTTCGCCGTCGACGCCTCCGGCTCCATGGCCGCCCGCGACCGGATGACCGCCGTCAGCGGCGCCGTCCTGTCCCTGCTGCGCGACGCCTACCAGCGGCGGGACAAGGTCGGTGTGATCACCTTCCGCGGTGACAAGGCCGAAGTCGCCCTGCCGCCCACCTCGTCGGTCGACATCGCCGCCGCCCGGCTCCGGCGGATGCGCACCGGCGGACGCACCCCGCTCGCCGACGGACTGCTGCGTACCCAGCACGTCATCCGGACCGAGAGCACCCGCGACCCGCAGCGCCGGCCGCTCGTCGTCCTGCTCACCGACGGCAAGGCCACCGTCGGCGTCCAGGGAGCCACCGGGAGCAAGCAGGCCGTCGACGACGCCCTGCGCGCCGCACGCGTGCTCGCCGACACCGGAACCGCCTCCGTGGTCGTCGACTGCGAGAACGGTCCCGTCAAGCTCGGACTGGCGAACCGGGTGGCCACAGCCCTGGGCGGACCCAGCCTCCGGCTCGAAGAGCTCTCCGCCGAGCACGTCGCCGGAGTCGTGCGTGCCGTCAGCGGTGACAGCGGGTTGGCCGCTTAGTCTCGTTTTGGTTACGAGATTCAACCTTGTGAGTACCGACCCATCGGTCGGATTGGTACGGTGACCACCAGTCCACCTGACCCCCAGGGGTGGACCTCCAAAGTGCCCCGCGCTCCCAGCGACCCCCAGGCCGGTTGAGCGCGGGGCTCTTTTTCTTGTGGGATTACTCCGGTGGTCTTGTTGCTTAGCGGTGCGGGTGGCGGAACCTGAGCGGCTCCGTGGACTCCGCGCGCCACTCCTGATGTATGTCCAATACACGGCGTCGCGGCGTGCTCGCCACGAAGCCGCTCAGAACCCGCGGCGGTGCCGGTTGCTTGCTTGGGGAAATGAGAAAGCGACTTCGTCGCTTGCCTGACGTTCTTGTTTTTGCTGTTCAGGCTGGGGTTGGTTGTTTTTGGTGGTAGCGGTGTCTTGCGTAGGTTGCTGTTGCTACCAGGGGGGTTGCTACTGCTCCTGCTGTGATGAACAGGATCGTGTAGTTGCCGTGGTCTGCTAGGGGGCCTGCTGCTGCGGAGGCCGCTGCGCTGCCGAGGAACAGGGCGCAGGCGAAGAGGGCCACCGCTGTTCCCCTCGCTTCTGGGGCCACCGAGGTGGCCCAGGCCTGCAGGGAGGAGTGCATGAAGGACCAGCCGCCGCCCAGCAGGAGGGCCGTGACGATCACCGTGGCCAGGTTCGTGTCCACGGAGACCAGGGCGTAGCCGACGATCATCTGGGTGCCGCCGATGGCGATCAGGCGGGGGACCGGGACCTTGGAGTTGATGGCCTTGACGACCCTGGAGAACACCAGCACGCCCACGCCGTAGGCGCCCGTGGCCAAGCCCGCCACCGCGACGTCCAGGCCCTCGTTGACCAGCGCCGACGCCAGGAAGGTCATGGTGCCCAGCAGCACCGCGCCCTCCACGAAGACCAGGCCGAACACCAGCAGCGCCCAGCGGTTGCGCAGCACTCCGCCGATGTGGGGACCCACGCCGCCAGACACCGCCGCGCGGTCGGGTTCCGGGAGACCGCGCAGCAGCATCGCGCAGATCGCCGCGCACAGGGCCGGGACCGCGAAGACCACGCGCCAGTCCAGCCAGTGGGCCAGCACGCCGCCGACCGCCGTCGCCATCGCCGTGCCCACCGCCTGAGCGGCCATCAGGTCCGACAGCGCGCTCTGGCGCTTCTGCTGGGAGACCGTGTCGCCGACGTAGGTCAGCGTCGTGGGGACCACCGCGCCCATGAAGGCACCCGCCAGCACCCGTGCCGCGATCAGCACCGGCAGCGACGGCGCGAACGTCGAGATCAGGCCCGTGGCGGCCGCCGCCAGCAGCGTGGCGCGCATGATCGGGATCCGGCCGAAGCGGTCCGAGAGGATTCCCCACAGCGGTTGCGAGAGCCCGTAGGCCAGGAAGTAGCCGCTGGCGACCGTGACCGCCGAGGCGATCGGGACGTGCATGCTCAGCGCGATCAGCACCAGCATCGGGGTCACGGCGAACCGGTCGAAACTGCTGATGAACGAGGCTGCGGAGAGCACCAGAGGCGGTCTGGTGGGCATGCGGCGGCTCCTAGTTCTGGGACGCTCGTCCATCTTCACGCGTCGAACGCCGGATGCAGCGGTGAAGTTGCCCACCTCATGCGGGGCCGTGCCCTGGGGCCTTCGCATTTTCGGCCTCTTGGGCAACTCGCACCGCCGCGGGTTTCTCACACGTCCTCTGGGGAGGACAGCCGCAGCGCCGCGCATTGGCATGCACAAGTCGCGGATCCCGGAGCCGGAGGGCGTGCGAGGTTCCGCTACCTGCACCGCCACGCAGGTCACTGTTAGCAACCTCTTAGGGTCGGTGCATGCCTCAGGGACAACCTTCTTCCGTGCCAGCTGATGGACTGACCACTCGCCAGCGCCGCAACCGGCCGTTGGTCGTCGTGCACACCGGTGAGATGAAGGGGAAGTCCACCGCCGCCTTCGGGCTCGCGCTGCGCGGGTGGAACCAGGGCTGGTCGATCGGGGTCTTCCAGTTCGTCAAGTCCGCCAAGTGGAAGGTCGGCGAGGAGTCGGCGTTCCGCGCGCTCGGCAAGGTCCACGAGGACACAGGCGTTGGAGGCCCCGTCGAGTGGCACAAGATGGGTGAGGGCTGGTCCTGGACCCGCAAGAAGGGCACCGAGGAAGATCACGCCGCCGCCGCGCTCGAAGGTTGGCAGGAGATCTCCCGCCGCCTCGACGAGCAGCGCCACGGCCTCTACGTCCTCGACGAGTTCACCTACCCGCTGCACTGGGGCTGGGTCGACGTCGACGAGGTCGTCGCCAAGCTGCGCGAGCGCGAGGGCCACCAGCACGTCATCATCACCGGCCGCTACGCGCCGCAGGCGCTCATCGATGCCGCCGACCTCGTGATGGAGACCGGCAAGGTCAAGCACCCCATGGACGCCGGGCAGAAGGGTCAGAAGGGCATCGAGTGGTGAACCTCGATCGGGTGGTCTTCGCCGCTCCGGGTTCGGGACAGGGCAAGACCACCGTGGTCACCGGCCTGCTCGGTGCGCTGCGCAGACGCGGCGATCGCGTCGCGCCCTTCAAGGTGGGGCCCGACTACATCGATCCCGGCTACCACCGGCTCGCCGCCGGGCGGACCGCGCGCAACCTCGACCCCGTGCTCGTCGGAGCCGACCGCATCGGGCCGCTGCTGCACCACGGATCCGCCGGTGCCGACATCGCCGTGGTGGAAGGCGTGATGGGCCTGTTCGACGGACGCATCGGCGGCGACGAGGAACTGGCCTTCGGTTCCACAGCGCACGTCGCGCAGCTGATCGACGCTCCCGTCGTGCTGGTCGTCGACGCCAAGGGGCAGAGCCACAGCCTCGCCGCGCTGCTGCACGGTTTTCGCGGCTACCGGCCGCAGGTGAAGGTCGCCGGCGTGGTGCTCAACCGCGTCGGCTCGGCGCGCCACGAACAGGTGCTGCGCTCGGCCGCCGACAACGCGGGCTTACCGGTGCTGGGTGCGATCCCGCGCACCGACGACCTCGAAGTCCCCTCGCGGCACCTGGGACTGGTCACCGCCGTCGAGCACGGCGCCGAGGCGCTGCGCGCCGTGGAGGCGATGACCGACGTGATCGAGCGGTCCGTGGACCTCGACGCCGTCACCGCGCTCGCCGGCACCGCCGGTGACCTGCCCGGACCCGCCTGGGACCCGGGTGCTGAGGTGCAGCCGCAGGGCCGGCCGGTGGTCGCCGTGGCAGGCGGGCACGCGTTCAGCTTCGGCTACGCCGAGCACGTCGAACTCCTCGAAGCCGCCGGAGCCGAGGTCGCCCTCGTCGACCCGCTGCGCGATGAACGACTTCCCGGCCGGGCCGCCGGACTGGTGCTGCCGGGCGGGTTCCCGGAGCAGCACGCCGCCGCGCTGTCGGCGAACACCGCGCTGCGCGACGAGATCCGCGCCTTCGCCGCCGGTGGAGCACCGGTGCACGCCGAGTGCGGTGGGCTGCTCTACCTCGGCGAGGAGCTCGACGGCGAACCCATGTGCGGGGTCCTGCCGGTGCGCGCGGCCATGTCGCCGCGACTCACCCTGGGATACCGGGATGCCGTCGCGGCCACCGAATCCCCGCTGTTCGCCGAGGGATCCCGCATCAGCGGTCACGAGTTCCACCGCACCGCAACCGAACCCGGCCACGGCGAGAACCCCGCGTGGTTCTGGCGCGGGCCGGCCGGGGCGCACCGCGAGGGATTCGTCCGCGGCGGGGTGCACGCCTCCTACCTGCACACCCATCCGGCCGGAAACCCCGGCTCGGTAGCCCGATTCGTCACGAGGTGCCTGCGATGAGACTCGTCGGTGTCGGGGTCGGCCCCGGCGATCCGGAAATGCTGACCCTGGCCGCGCTGCGCGAGATGCGCGAGGCCGACACCGTGTACGTGCCCGTCCTCGCACCGGACGAGCAGGGCCGCGCGGAGGCCGTCGTGCGCGCGCACCTGGGCTCCGACGAGCGGGTGCAGCGGCTGGTGTTCGCGCTCGCCGACCCGGTCGACGGGCCGCAGGAGCGGCGCCGCAGGCACTGGGACGACGCGGCTGAAGCGGTCGCGAAGCGTCTGCGTGATCAGGGCGGCACGGTGGTCTTCGCCACCTTGGGCGACCCCGCTGTGTACTCGACGTTCAGCTATCTGGCAGCGGCCGTCGCGGAGCTGTTGACCGAGGTCGAGATCGTGACGGTGCCCGGCATCACAGCGATGCAGGCGACCGCGTCGCAGGCGGGCATCGCGCTCACCGAGGGCTCGGAGCAACTCACCGTGATTCCCATGCTGCGGGATGTCACCGCGCTGCGGGAGGCGTTGCGAGCGCGCGGTACGGTCGTTGCCTACAAAGGCGGGCGACGCCTGGGTGAGCTGCGCGAGGCGATCGACGACTGCGGAGCTCTGGACCGCTCGGTCTACGCCGAGCACCTGGGCACGCCGGATGCGCGGGTGCTACCGCTTGCTGAAGTGTCCGATGTGGACGATGCGCCTTACTTGTCGACAGTGGTAGTGCTGCCACCCCGAGGCGGAAGAGGAGAGCAATGGTGACTGGCCGGATCTCGTTCATCGGCGCCGGACCCGGCGCGGCCGACCTGATCACGGTCCGCGGCGCCAAGCGAATCGCCGAAGCCGACATCGTGGTCTGGGCCGCGAGCCTGGTCACGCCGGAGTGCGTGCAGGAGCACGCCCGCTCCGATGCCGAGCTCGTCGACTCCTCCCGGCTCACCCACGAGCACGCGGTGGAGATCTACCGGCGCGCCGAGCGCGACAAGCTCAACGTCGCGCGCGTGCACTCCGGTGACCCGTCGCTGTGGGGTGCGGTCCAGGAGCAGTACGACGCCGCGGTCCGGATGAACGTCGAGGTGGAGATCGTGCCGGGTGTTCCCGCCTTCTCCGCCGCAGCGGCGGCGATCGGCCGCGAGCTGACCGTCCCCGAGGTCGCGCAGTCGCTGGTGCTGACCCGCCTGGAGGGCGGCAAGACGCCGATGCCCGACGGCGAGAAGGTGCGCGAGTTCGCCAAGCACGGCACCACGATGGCGCTGTTCCTGTCCGCGGCGCGGACCGGCCAGCTGGTCGAGGAGCTGCGCGCGGGCGGCTACCCGGACGACACCCCGGTGCTGGTGGCCTACAAGGTGACCTGGCCGGACGAACTGCTGGTGCGCAGCACGCTCGGCGAGCTCGAAGCCGACTGCAAGAAGCACAAGCTGTGGCGGCACACGCTGTTCATCATCGGCAAGGGCCTCACCGCGGGCGGCACCCGCTCGCACCTGTACCACGCGGGCCACTTCCACACCTACCGCAAGGCCGACAAGGAGGCCCGTCGCGCGCTGCGCGCCGAGCGCTCCGTCCGCCGCGTCGAGAAGCCGCGCGAGCAGCCCGAGGAGCCCGACTCGGCCAAGATCAAGGAGTCCGAGGCCGCCAAGCTCCGCGAGTCCGACGCGGCGTGGTGGGCCGTGCGCGACTGGCAGGAGACCGCGCGCGGCGCAGCGCGTTTCGGCGCGAACCGCTCGATCCCGATCCCGCAGGTCGACGAATCGCAGTCGCAGCTGTTCGCCGAGGAGCCCGCCGAGCCCGAACCGGTTGCGCCGCAGCAGGAGTCGGCCACGTCGAGCACCACGACGGCGCAGGCCACCACCACGACCGGCACCACGCGCAAGTCGACCGGGACGGCGAAGTCCGGCTCGGCCAAGCGCAAGGCCCCGGCCAAGCCGAACACGGCGAAGAACAAGCAGTCCGCCAAGCGCAAGCCCGCGGCGAAGCCGGATGAGCAGTCAGAGTGATCCGCAGCCGCCGCTGCGCGAGCCGGACCTCCCGCGCACCGCGAAGGTCCGGCCCAAGGCGCTGCGCACCGGTTTCACCACCGGGGCCTGCTCCGCAGCGGCGGCCCGAGCGGCGGCCGAACTGCTGGTCACCGGGGAACTCCCGGCCACCGTGGACATCGGCTTCCCGGACGGCAAGCGCCGCCGGTTCCAGGTCGACTCCGGCAGCGCCGAACCGGCGAGCGCCGTGGTCGTCAAGGACGCGGGCGACGATCCCGACGTCACGCACGGCGCCCGGCTGACGGTCAGCGTCGTTCCTCGCGAGGACGGCGAGGTCCTGCTGCACGGCGGCGAGGGCGTCGGGACCGTCACCAAGCCCGGCCTGGGCCTGGAAGTCGGCGGTCCGGCGATCAACCCGGTGCCGCGGCAGATGATCGGCGACGCCGTGCGCGAGGTGCTCGGCGAGCGCGGCGCGGACGTCACGATCACCGTGCCCGGCGGCGAGAAGATGGCCTACAAGACCACCAACCGGCGGCTGGGCATCTTCGGCGGCATCTCGATCCTCGGCACCACCGGCATCGTCCGGCCGTTCTCCACCGCGTCGTGGCGGTCCAGCGTCGAGCAGGCCGTGTCGGTGCTGTCCGCGCAGCAGGGCCGGGTGGCCGTGCTGTCCACCGGCGGGCGCACCGAGCGGGTCGCGATGCGGCTGCTCCCGGACGAGCCCGAGGTGGCCTTCATCGAGGTCGGCGACTTCACCGGTGCCGCCGTGCGCAGGGCCGTGGAGCACGGTCTGGACGAGCTCGTGTTCGTCGGCATGATCGGCAAGCTCACCAAGCTCGCCTCCGGCGTCGTCATGACCCACTACACGCGGTCCAAGGTGGACACCGGACTGCTGGGGCGGCTGACCGCGGAGTTCGGCGGCAGCGAGCAGGACGTGACCGAGGTCAGCGAGGCCGCCACCGCCCGCCGCGCGTACGAGGTGTGGCAGCGCGGTGACTACTTCTCGGCGTGTGCGCACCGGTTGTGCGACCTGGTGGCAGCAGTATTGGAGCGGTTCAGCGAGGAGTGCGGTCGCAAGCTGCGTGTTCGGGTCGCCATGGTCGACTTCGAGGGAGAGCACGTGGTCGCGGCCACCGAGGCGAGGTGGGTGACGTGGCAGTCACGGTGATCGGGGTCGACGGGGCAACGCTGCCGCCGGGTGGTGCCGAGGCTTTGGAGCAGGCGCGACTGGTCGTGGGAGGCAAGCGGCACCTCGACGCGCATGCCCCCGACCAGGCGAAACGACTCGAACTGGGTCCTCTGGAACCGGCCCTGAACGCGCTGTCCGCGCTGTCCGGGGACGAGCAGGGCGTGGTGCTGGCCTCCGGCGACCCGGGGTTCTTCGGCGCCGTGCGCGCGCTGCGCGAGCGCGGCGTCCGGTGCGCGGTGCTGCCCGCGACCTCCAGCGTGCAGCGGCTGATGGCCCGCGCGGGCCGGTCTTGGGACGACGTCGTGGTGGTCAGCGCCCACGGGCGCGACCTCGGCGCGGCGATCAACGTGTGCCGGGCGCGCCCGGCGGTGGCGGTGCTGACCGCGCCGAAGTCGGGTCCGGCGCAGATCGCCTCGGGGCTGGCCGGCTGGCGGCGCACCATGATCGTCGGCGAGGACCTGGGCGGGCCGAACGAGTCGGTGGTGACCATCGATCCGGCGGACGCGGCCAAGCGCAGCTGGTTCGAGCCGAACGTGGTGCTGTGCCTGGCGGATGCCGACGAGGTGCCCTCGCGCGGGTGGATCGCCGGCGGTGAACCGGTTCCACCGGCCACCGGCTGGGCGCTGTCGGAGGACGAGTTCTCGCACCGCGACGGCATGATCACCAAGGCCGAGGTGCGCGCCGTGGCGCTGGCCAAGCTCGCGCCGCGTCCCGGCACGCTGGTCTGGGACGTCGGCGCCGGCTCGGGTTCGGTGGCGGTGGAGTGCGCCCGGATGGGCGCGGCGACCATCGCGATCGAGTCCGACGAGGCTCAAGTGGTCCGGATGGTCACCAACGCCGCAGGTCACGGCGTTGATGTGCGCATCGAGGAGGGCAAGGCCCCGCAGGCGCTGCGCGAGCTGCCCAAGCCGGACGCGATCTTCGTGGGAGGTGGCGGCAACGAGGTCGTCACCGCCTGCGCCCACGCCGGAGCGACCCGCGTCGTGGTCGCCCTGGCGGCCCTGGACCGGGTCGGGCCGACCCGCGAGACGCTGCGCTCGGCGGGCTACGAGGTCGAGGGCGTCCAGCTCGCGGCCTCCCGCTTGGCGGAACTCCCGGACGGCTCCTCCCGGCTGGAGGCGGCCAACCCTGTGGTCCTCATCTCCGGTCGCAAGAAGGCGTGATCCCTCGCGGGCCGGCGGGCGGCTTCAGCCCTGACCGACCAGGCAAAACGGGTACCGATCATGGCCGGTTCGGGCCAGAACCGCTCGGCAGGGAGTGTCGTAGGGTGTTTTCACCCGTTCCGGGCATGGCACGACGAATAGGGGAGTAGCAGTGATCGGTCTGTTCGCGGTGACCGCGGCGGGACGGCGGGCGGCCGCCGAACTCGCCGGACGGCTGGGGCCGGAGGCCCTGGTCGCCGACGGTCCGATCGGACCGGCCGTCCGACGCCTCTGGGACCACCTCGACGCCGCCGTGTTCTTCCTGGCCAGCGGCGCCACGATCCGGCTGGTCGCGCCGCTGCTGCAGGACAAGCACACCGATCCCGGCATCGTCAGCGTCGACGAGGCGCAGCGCTTCGCCATCGCCCTGACCGGAGGTCACGGCGGCGGCGCGAACGCGCTGGCCGAGCAGGTCGCCGACGTCTTCGGCTGCACCCCGGTGATCACCACGGCCACCGACTCCACCGGCACCACCGCGCTCGACGAGCTCGTCGAGCAGCTCGACGCCACGGTCGACGGCGACCTGCCGTCCTGCGGCGTGGCGATCCTCGACGGCGAACCGGTCCGGCTGGTCAACCCGCACGGCTTCCCGCTCCCGGCGCTGCCGCCCAACGTCGGCACCGACGTCGCGAACCCGCAGTGGACGGTGGTGATCGACGACCGCCGCCCGACCGAGGACGAGGAGCGCACGCTGCGCCTGGTCCCGCGCACGCTGGTCGTCGGGGTCGGCTCCGCGCGCGGTGTGTCGCGCACGGCGGTCGCCGAGACCATCGCCCGCCTCGACAGCGAGCACGGCCTGGACCCGCGGGCCATCCGCGCCTTCGCCAGCGTCGACCTCAAGGCCGACGAGGTCGGAATCCTCGACGCGGTGCAGGACCTGGGCTTCTGGCACTCCAAGGACGGCGGCGACGAGCTGTCCCTGCTGACCTACTCGGCCGAGGTGCTGGCCGGCGTGGAGGTGCCCAACCCGAGCGAGGTGGTGCGCAGCGAGGTCGGCACGCCCAGCGTCGCCGAGGCCTCCGCGCTGCACGCCGCCGACGAGCTCGCCTACGGCGCCCCGGTCGAGCTGGTGGCGGACAAGATCAAGGGTGACAACGTCACCGTCGCCGCCGCCCGGATCAGCCCGCGCGGCCGGCTCGCCATCGTCGGCATCGGGCCGGGTGCCCCCGACCTGCGCACGCCGCGCGCCGACGCCGAGCTGCGCCGCGCGTCGGTGGTCGTCGGCCTCGACCAGTACCTCGACCAGGTCCGGCACCTGCTGCGGCCCGGCACCGAGGAGCGCGCCACCGGCCTGGGTGCCGAGGAAGCTCGCGCGGCCGAGGCGGTCGAGCTGGCCAAGCAGGGCCGCGCGGTCGCGCTGATCGGTTCCGGCGACGCGGGTGTGTACGCGATGGCCAGTCCGGCGCTGGAGAAGGCCGACGTGGACATCGAGGTCGTCGGCGTGCCGGGCGTGACCGCCGCGCTGTCGGCGTCGGCGCTGCTGGGCGCTCCGCTCGGCCACGACCACGCGCTGATCAGCCTGTCCGACCTGCACACGCCGTGGGAGATGATCGAGCGCCGGGTCCGCGCCGCCGCCGAGGGCGACCTGGTGGTCTGCTTCTACAACCCGCGTTCGGTGCAGCGCCACTGGCAGTTGGGCCGCGCGTTGGAGATCCTCGCCGAGCACCGCCCGGCGACGACCCCTGTCGGCGCGGTCCGCCAGGCCAGCCGCGCGGACCAGAAGGTCTGGTGCGCCTCGATCGACGAGTTCGACCCGGCCGACGTGGACATGTTCACCACGGTCGTCGTCGGCTCCTCGCAGTCCACCGTGGTCGGTCGCCGGATGGTCACCCCGCGCGGCTACCGCTGGATGGCGGGCGATGTCCGTTGATCCGCTGACCATCACCGACGCCTGCACCGCCTGCGGCGCGTGCCTGCTCACCTGCCCGGAGCACGCCCTCCGCCCGGCCCCGGGCCGCCCCTACGTGCTCGCCGAAGCCTGCACCTCCTGCGGAGAATGCGTCGAAATCTGCCCCAGAGACGCCATCGACCTCCTGCGCTGATCGCGTCCGGGGTGGCAGGGTTGGGCGGGTG
>NZ_SMLA01000027.1:0-79108 GCF_004349225.1 Saccharopolyspora karakumensis | reverse complement strand
CCCCCTCGACCGATCCCGCACCCCGCCCGGGTGAACTCTCGGATCTCAGTGGAATTCGGCCTTCGGAGTTCGACTGACACCGGGGTCCGACCTCCACTGAAATCGTGGACACCCCGGGAGGAGGCGCTCGGTCGAGACGCGACCCCGTTGAACGGCGTTCTCCCACGGGTGATCCCGGCGAGCTCGAGCGCACCCGCGCGATAGCGTCGTCGCATGGCCATCAGCGAAGTTGATCGAGATTTCCTGCGGCGGGCCGTCGTGCTCGCCGAGCGCGCGCTGGAGTCCGGCGACGAACCGTTCGGTTCCGTGCTCGTCTCGCCCGAGGGCGACGTGCTGTTCGAGGACCACAACCACGTCGCGAGCGGAGACCGCACCCAGCACCCGGAGTTCGCGATCGCCCGGTGGGCGGCCGACAACCTCACCGCCGAGGTGCGTCCGCGGTGCACCGTCTACACCTCGGGTGAGCACTGCCCGATGTGCTCGGCGGCGCACGCCTGGGCCGGCCTGGGCCGCATCGTCTACGCGTCGTCGACCGAACAGCTGGGCCAGTGGGCCGCCGAGCTGGGGCTGCCCCTCTCCCCCGTCGCGGCGCTGCCGATCGCGGCGATCGTGCCCGAAGCCGAGGTCGACGGTCCCGACCCCGAGCTGGCCCCCGCGGTGCGCCGGCTCCACGCGCGACGGCTGTGACCCGCCGCAGCTGTGCGGTGCGCGACAATCGGTCGCGCCTCCGCGGATTCCGGGGGTGCCGATGAGCTTGATCGGCGATCATTCGCAGCATCACGTCGGGGGACGGCAGTGAGCACACGGGAACGGTTGCGAGCGCTGGTCGACGCGCCGCGGTTCCAGCAGTTCATCATCGGCGTCATCCTGGTCAACGCGGTGACGCTGGGCTGCGAGACCTCACCGGCGCTGGTCGCCGAGCACGGGGCGCTGCTGCACGCGGTGGACCGGATCGCGCTGGCGATCTTCGCCGCCGAACTCGCCGCACGCCTCTACGCCCACGGGCCGAAGTTCTTCCGCGATCCGTGGAACTGCTTCGACGCGGTCATCGTCGGCATCGCTCTGCTGCCCACTTCGGGCTCGTTCGGGGTGCTGCGGGCGTTGCGGATCCTGCGAGCGCTGCGGCTGATCTCCGCCATCCCCAGCATGCGCCGGGTGGTCGGAGCACTGCTGGGAGCACTCCCCGGCATGGCCTCGATCGCCGCTCTGCTGGGGCTGATCCTCTACGTCGGCTCGGTCGTCGCGACCAAGCTGTTCAGCACCGTCGCCCCCGAGTACTTCGGTGACCTGGGCGCCTCGCTGTTCACGCTGTTCCAGGTCATGACGGGTGAGGCGTGGTCGGAGGTGGCGCGCTCGGTGATGGAGGCCGAACCGCTGGCCTGGATCTTCTTCATCTCCTACATCGCCGTCACGACGTTCACCGTGCTCAACCTGTTCATCGCGGTGACCGTCTCGGCGATGGAATCGCAGGTCGCGCGCGAGCACGAGATCGCCGAGGAGAACCAGACCGCGATCCTGCTCGCCGAGATCCAGCAGCTGCGCGACGAGGTCCGCGGGCTGCACGCCGCCGACCGGCAGCGCCAGGAGAGCTGAATCAGGAAGTGGCGCCGCCACTTCACCACCGAATTCGAGGAGCCACGACGTGGACGAGCGCTTGGTGCTGTGGGACGTCGACCACACGCTGATCGACTCCCTGGGCTTGGGCGGAGCGGCCTACCAGCGGATCTTCCCGCAGGTCACCGGACAGCCGATGCGCCGACCAGCGCTGATGGACGGCCGCACGGACCTCGGCACCATCGACCACATGCTGCGCTCGCACGACATCGAGCCGACCCGTGAGCTGGTGGCCGCGATGACCGCCGCTCTGGCCGGGGTTTTCGACGAGGTTCGAGTGGAACTGGCCGACAACGGCCGGGTTCTGCCCGGAGCGCGGGAGGCCCTGGTGGCGTTCGACGCCGATCCGCTGGTGCACCAGAGCGTGCTGACCGGCAACACCGCCGAGGTGGCGCGGATCAAGCTCGGCGCGTTCGGCCTCCTCGACCACGTCGACCTCGACATCGGCGCGTTCGGCGACGACCACCTGCGGCGAGGCGGATTGGTGCCCATCGCCCGGGAGCGCGCCGCGGACAAGCTCGGGATCGACTTCGCCCCGGAGCGGACCGTGCTGATCGGCGACACGCTCAACGACGTGCGCGCGGCGCAGGAGTCCGGCGCGCACCTCATCGCGGTCGCCACCGGTTCCTACAGCGCCGACGAACTGCGGTCCGCCGGCGCCGAGGTCGTCTTCGACGCCCTGCCCGCACCGGAGGAACTCCGGCTGGCGCTGGGCTGAGATCCCGGTCCTGGGCGGCCTGCCCCCGTCGGCGACGAGCAGGCCGCGTCCTCCAGGACTCCGCTCATCGGCCCATCCGCCGGTAGAAGCGCTCGCGGTCGACGGTGGCCACCTGGTGGTGCAGCACGCCGGCCTGCTGGCCGGTGTCGACGTTGAACGCGCGGGCGGTCCAGGTCTGGCGGCCGACGTCGGGCGCGGGGCCGCGCTCGACCTCGATGCGCACGGCCTGCCCGGGCAGCGTCGGCGCGGTGTGCTCGTACACGCCGCCGCAGCCGAGCATCGCGAACTCGTCCGGCACGTCCGGGGCCAGCAGCTCCCATGTCGCGTCCTCCAGCATCGCGATCAGCGTGCCGGTGGCGAGCACCGGTTCGCCGCGCCTGGCCAGCAGCGTCCCGGGCAGGATTCGCGGGACGGTGTGCGCGGCGGTGATCGTGCGGGTGCAGGCATGCACCTGGACGGGCTGGGTGTTGGTCACGGCTGGCCCCCTCCCAGCAGCGACGGTGCCGTGGTGATCACCGCGCCGCCGGTGCGGATCGGGTCCTCCAGCAGGCCGGGTTCGCACGGGTGACGCCAGAACACCGCGCAGTCCGGGCAGAACCAGCGCAGCAGCGGCGGTTCCATCCAGCGGACCTCTTCGGTGCACAGTGGACAGTTCAGCGCCAGGCTTTCCGGCGCCGGCCCGTATCGATTCAGCTCGACCGCGGTCATCCCGCTCCTCCCGTTGATGAAGACGAAGCGGATCTTCCGGTGTCCGCTTCGTCCGGGGTATCGGTCGCACCAAGATCGAAACTGAAGAGGCCCGATCGGCGCCGTGCACCGATCGGGCGTCATCTCAGGCTTCGCCGTGAGGAACGATCCACAAGGGATCACCCGGTCGTGCAGCAACCAAAATGACCCGGTAACAATCTGTTCCGTTACTCCACTGTGGACTTCGTCACAAGGAACGCCGACACGCGCTCCGCTCGCCCGATCACGGAGCGCCCGACCCCGGGCGGCACCCGCACCGTCGCGCGGGGCGCGTTCCGGAGCCTGCGGCGCGTTTCGGCGGTGTCGAACATGGCGTCGCGCTCCCCCGCGATCGCCAGCACCGGCATCGGCAGACCGGCCAGCTGAGCATCGGTGAACACCGGGATCCGTTCGGTCCGAGGCCGGAACGCGCGGTAGGTCTCGGTGAGGTAGTCCAGGAACGACGAGTCGTCCACTCCGCCGCTCGCTCTTGCAGACCTTCACCTCGTCCATCGCCTACCCCATTCTTACCTATCAGACTCCATCATTTCGCACGATAGGACCGCTTGAGCAACTTCTCATCGATTTTCTCGCGAACCTGGAAAATGGGCTTGAGTCTCCAGCCGGTGGAAGGTCGAAGGTGAATCCCGTGAGCGAGAAACCCGAGCTGTTCACCATCGGTGAGCTGGCGCAACGCACCGGACTGGCGGTGCGCACCATCCGCTTCTGGTCCGACAGCGACGTCGTCGCGCCCAGCGGGCGTTCGGCCGGCGGCTACCGGCTCTACGACGCCGAAGCCGTGGCACGCCTGGACCTGGTCCGCACGTTGCGGGAACTGGGCCTGGACCTGCCGTCGGTTCGTCGGGTGCTGACCAGCCAGGTGACGGTCCAGGACGTGGCCGAGGCGCACCTGGCGGCGCTCGACGCGGAACTGCGCACGCTGCAGGCCAGGCGCTCGGTGCTGCGGTGGATCGCTCGACGTGGAACCACTACCGAGGAGATGAGGACCATGCACGAAGTGGCGAAGATGTCGGCCGACGAGCGCCAGCGCATCATCGACGACTTCGTCCAGAGCACCTTCGACGGCATCGACGACGACGCTCCGGGCGCGGACATCGCCCAGGGCATGCGCTCGATGCCCGCCGCACTACCGGCCGATCCGTCCACCGAGCAGGTGGACGCCTGGATCGAACTCGCCGAGCTGGTCAGCGACGAGGACTTCCGGCGACGCTGCCGCGAGATGGCGGTGACCGGTTCGCAGGGCATCGATCAGCCCGGCGGCTACTCGCCGGAGAAGACGATGGAGCACGCCGCCGCGGCGCTGCGCGACGGGATCGCCCCGGATTCCGCCCGCGGCAAGGAGGTTCTGGACCGCATCGTCGACGCGGACCTGAGCTCTGAGGAGCGGCTCGCGCTGGCCGACACGGTCGAGACCTTCACCGACCGCCGGGTGGAGCGCTACTGGCAACTGCTCGGCGTGCTCAACGGCTGGCCGGCCTTCGACCCGCACATTCCCGACTTCGAGTGGCTCATCGAAGCCCTCCGGGCGCACGCCTGACCGGTCGCGCGAAAGTCGCGTCGCCGGGTCAGACGTTGCGGAGGACGGAGACGACGGTTCCGAGGATGACGGCGTCGTCGCCGTCGATGACCTCGTAGGCGGGGTTGCGCGGTTCGAGGTAGACGTGGCCGTTGCGGCGGCGGAACACCTTGACCGTGGCCTCGTCGTCGAGCATCGCGGCGACGATCTGCCCGGAGTGCGCCTCGGGCTGCTGGCGCACGACCACGATGTCGCCGTCGCAGATCGCGGCGTCGACCATCGAGTCACCGCGCACTCGCAGTCCGAAGACGTTGCCGCGCCCGGTGAGCTCGCGCGGCAACGTCAGCACGTCGTCGACGTGCTCCTCCGCGGAGATCGGCGCACCGGCGGCGATGTCGCCGACGACCGGGACCGGAACGGACTGCTCGTCGGTGGGCCGGGACTGCCGGTCCTGCAGGAAGATCCGCACGTCGATGGGCCGGGAGAGGGTTTCGCTGCGCCGCAGGAAGCCCTTCTCCTCCAGGCTCGCCAGGTGGCGCGACACCGAGGAGGCCGAGCGCAGCCCGACCGCTTCACCGATCTGCCGAGTGCTCGGCGCGTAGCCGTGCTTGACCACCCAGTCCCGGATCGTGGCCAGAATGCGCTGCTGGCGCTCCGGCAGGATCGAGGTGTCCAGGTGCTCTAGGTCGAGATCGTCGAATGCGGTCATCCGGAGCATCGTAATCGTCCCGTCGGCGGGATGATCGACCTGGTCACCGCCACCCCGGCCGCCCTCACCCCGAGCGCATTATTGAAACATGTTCTACCGCTCGGGTAGCGTCATCGGACATGGGACGTGTGGACGGCACAGCAGCCATCATTTCCGGTGGCGCCCGGGGCATGGGCGCCGCGCACGCCCGGGCCCTGGTCGCCGAGGGCGGGAAGGTCGTCATCGGCGACATCCTCGACGCCGAGGGGGCGGCGCTGGCCGAGGAGCTCGGCGACGCGGCGCGCCACGTCCACCTGGACGTGACGAAGCCGGACGACTGGAAGCAGGCCGTCGACGTCGCCGTCGGCGAGTTCGGTCTGCTCAACGTGCTGGTCAACAACGCGGGAATCGTCAACGGCAGCACCATCGAGCACTTCGACCTGGCCCGCTGGCAGCAGATCCTCGACGTCAACCTCACCGGCACGTTCCTGGGCATCCAGGCCGTGGTGGAACCGATGAAGGCGGCCGGCGGCGGGTCGATCATGAACATCTCGTCGGTCGAGGGACTGCGCGGAAGCCCTTGGGCGCACGGCTACGTCGCCACCAAGTGGGGCGTGCGAGGATTGGCGAAGTCGGCGGCGCTGGAGCTGGCGCCGCACAAGATCCGCGTGAACTCCCTCCACCCCGGCATGGTCCGGACCCCGATGACCGAGAACCTGCCCGAGGACGTGGTGAAGACGCCGCTGGGCCGGGCCGCCGCCCCGGAGGAGGTGGCGACCTTCGTGGTGTTCCTGGCCAGCGAGGAGTCGTCGTTCGCCACGGGTTCGGAGTTCGTCGTCGACGGCGGACTGGTCGCCGACGTGCCGCACAAGTGAGTTCGAGCCGCGTCACGCGGTGGCGTGCTGGATGATCAGGGCGCGGAGGGTGTCGATCGCGTGGGTTCGGGCTCCGGTGAGCTCCGGGGCGTCGAGCGTCGCCCTGGCGTGGGCGACCTCGCGAGGTGCGGGTGAGTCTCGGGTGAGGGCGTCGAGCACTTCCGGGTCGCGGCCCCACGTTCCGCCGAGGACGACCAGGTGCGGGTCTGCGCAGGCGATCATGGCCAGGACCACCCCGCGGAGGGCGTCGGCCAGGTGCGGCAGGAGGTCGTCGTAGCGAGCGCGGAGCGCGTCGACGTCGATGGCGGTCGTGCCCGGTTGGCGGAGGCCGGTTTCGCGGAAGAACTCGGTGAAGTGGAGGGCCGAGCCGTCCGGCCCCGTCGTGATCACGTGGGCGATCTCGCCGGTCAGCCCGCTGCCCCCGCGGCGGACCTCGCCGTCGGCGACCACCGCTGCTCCCAGTCCTTCGCCGAGGTGCAGGTAGACGAAGTCGTCGACTCCGGACGCGCAGCCGCTGTCCCGCTCGGCGCGGGCCGACCAGTTCACGTCGTTGTCGACCAGGACGTCGCCGGAGACGAAGGGGTTCAGCACCGCGACCGGGTCGAGGTCGCCGACGAGGAACGGTTCGTCGGGCAGGTGGACCAGCCGACCGGTCCGGCGATCGACCGGGTCCGCGGCGCTGATCACCGCGCAGCGCAACGGCATGCGGTCGGCGAGTTCCCCGGCGACCTCGCGCAGCGCGGCCGCCGCTGCCTCCGACCCGGGCGCGCGCCCCAGCTCGGCCCGAGCACCGGCGACGACGGCGCCGAAGGCGTCGACGGCCTCGGCCTGCACACCGCGCGGGGTGATCTCGGCGACCAGTGCCGCACCCGACTCGGGCACCAGCGAGTAGTAGGAGCCGGCCCTGCCCCTGCCGGTGGTCCGCTCCCCCGTGTCGGCGAGCACGCCGCCCTCGGTGAGCCTGCGGACGCTGTCGGAGATCGTGGGCTTGGAGATCCCGGTCAGCGCGGCGATCTCGGTGCGGGTCAGCCGCTCGCCCTCCATGATCGCGCGCAGCACGTGCTCGTCGGTCATGGAGCGCAGCAGCTCCAGCGAGGGCTTGGCGGTCGACACCCGGCCAGTTTAGTCAGGAGTGTTGCCCAAATGCTCGGCACCGGTTACGTTCGACCCATCACGCATTTAGTTAAGAGCCCTGACCAAAGGAGTTCGGGGATGACCACCACACCCGAAACCCTGTCGGCGTTGCCGCACTGGGAAACCCCGCCCGAAGACCTCTCCGGCGCGATCCGGGAGATCAAGGCCGCGCTCCGCGCCCGCATCGAGGCGTCCGGGCGCAGCGTCGAAGAGGTCTTCGCCGTCGTGGAGGAGCACGTCCGCACGCGCGTGGCCGAGATCCGGGAGCTGCGGGAACGCGGCGAAGCGATCTGGCCGGTGATCGACTACGCCGACATCGCCGCGGGCACCGTGCCCGCCGAGCAGGTCGAGGCGGCGCGCAAGCGCGGTTGCGCCGTGGTGCGCGGGCACTTCGAGCGCTCGCAGGCGCTGCTCTGGGACGAGAGCATCGTCCACTACGTCGAGCGCAACGCGTTCTTCGAGAACTACCGCGGCCCGGGCGACGACTTCTTCGGCAGCGTCGGCTCGAAACCCGAGATCTACCCGATCTACTGGTCGCAGGCCCAGATGCGCGCGCGGCAGAGCGACCGGACGGCTCGGGTGCAGTCGTTCCTGAACTCCTTCTGGAAGCACGAGTCGAACGGCGTGCGCTGGTTCGACCCGGACCGCGACGCGCTGTACCCGGACCGGATCCGGCGCCGGCCGGAGGGAGCCGACTCGGCCGGCCTGGGCACTCACAGCGACCCGGGCACCCTGGACCTGTGGATGACCGCCTCCTACCAGCGGGCGTTCCGGCACCTCTTCGACGGCAGCGTCGAGCAGTACGACCCGTGGGACGCCGCGCACCGCACCTCGGCCGGCCAGTACCCGGGATCGACGATGTGCTCGGCGTTCCGCACCTTCCAGGGCTGGACGGCGCTGTCGGACATGGCCCACGACCAGGGCGTGCTGCACACCGTGCCGATCCCGGAGGCCATGGCCTACCTCATGCTGCGCCCGCTGCTGCCCGACGTCCCCGACGACGACATGTGCGGGGTGACCACCAACCAGGTCTTCCCCGCCGACCACAAGTGGCACTCCGACCTGCTCGACGGTTTGGTCGGGATTCCCGACGTCGAGGCGGGCGACTCGGTGTGGTGGCACTGCGACATGATCCACAGCGTCGCGCCCGTCGCCGACCAGCGCGGGTGGGGCAACGTCATGTACATCCCGGCAGCGCCGTGGTGCCCGCGCAACGAGGAGTACGCCGCGAGCGTCCGCGAGGCGTTCCTGACCGGGTCCAGCCCCACCGACTTCCCCGCCGAGCACTACGAGCGCGACTGGGAAGGCCGCTTCACCTACGACCAGCTCAACGAGACCGGCCGTCGGGGAATGGGTTTCACCGAAGGCTGATCATCGCTGACGACCCGTCCGGCCTTCGGGCGACGGGTTTCGGACGAGCTGGTGCGACGTGATCGCGAACGCCGTGGCGAGAGCGGCGACACCCAGGACCGGCAGGGCGCGCGCGATCAGCGGGGCCGCGCCGAGCGGGTCGACGCCCGCGAGGGTTTCGGCGACCACGATCGCCGCGAAGGCGCCGTAACCGGCTGCCGCAAGCCGAACCACGTTCAGCCGGAAAGCTTCTGAACCGTCGGTGAAGCGCAGCAGCCAGGCGATCGCGGGCAGGACGAGGACGCCGTGCATGGTGGCGGCGTGACCCGGCTTGAGCGTGGCGGTGAACGCGAACGCCGGGGTCACGTCGCCCTGCGTGCGGGTGAGCACCTGGCCGCCCGCCAGCATCAGCACACCGATCGCCATCGCCAGCAGCAGCGCCAGGAACCCCACCCGCAGGGCCAGGAGCATCCCCGGATCGACCTCGTCGTGACGGCGCAGCGCGAGCACCGTCGAGGTCACGACCACCGCCACGATCACCACCGCGCCCGAAGCCGCTGCGACGGCCGCCACGAGGTCCAGCCCGGTCGCCCTGTCCGGCGGGATGAAGTGCGAGGGAACCCTCCGCCACGCCTGCGCGGTGATCCCGGCGACCTCGACCGCGCCGGCCGTCGCGAACGCGATGAGCAGCCGGGCGCGCGTGCGCCGTGCCATCGGCAGGAACGACAGGACCCAGGTCAGCGTCGCCACGGTCAGCCCGAACGAGAGCCCGAAGGTCGTCGGTTTGCGCCACGACACCGGCCCGCTCCACGTCCCTCCCGTCGCGAGAAGCACCCCCAGGTGGGCGATCCCGCTCGCCACGAGCACCGCGGCGACCAGGTAGCAGGCGCGTTCGACCCGCGTTCCGCCCCGGTACGCCTCGGCCAGGCCGTTGCCGATCATCGCCATCGCAGATCGCATGTCCGCTCCCCCGTCGCTGCCGCCTCGTCGAGCGTGCGCCCCTCGCCGATCCGGGACGTCCGCCGTCGCGCGACACCGCGCCTGCGCGCACCGACGTAGCTCCGCGAAATCAGGCGCCTGCTCCGGCCGAGGCGGGGCCACCGCCAGCGTCGATGCCGAGCCGGTATCGGTGGATGCTCAATCGGATTTGGACGCGCATCGATGACCGGCTCTAACGTCAGCTCCGACCGAGCACCGGACCTGGAGGAAACGATGTCCCGCTTCTCGCCCGCCGAAGCCGCCGAACGGCTCGCCAGCGGGCTTCTCTCGTTCCCGGTGACGCACTTCCGCGATGACCTCAGCTTCGACGAGGCCGCGTACCGGGACAACATCGGCTGGCTCTCCGGCTTCGGCGCGACCGGACTGTTCGCCGCGGGCGGGACGGGCGAGTTCTTCTCCCTGACCCCCGCGGAGGTGGAATCCGTGGTGACCGCCGCCGTGCAGGAGGTGCCCGCTGACATCCCGGTGATCGCCCCCGCCGGCTACGGCACCGCCACCGCCGTCGAGCTGGCGCGCGCCGCCGAGCGCGCCGGAGCCGACGGCGTGCTCCTGCTCCCGCCGTACCTCACCGAGGCACCGCAGGAGGGCCTGGTCGAGCACGTCCGCGCGGTGTGCGCGGCCACCGACCTGGGCCTGATCATCTACAGCCGAGCCAACGCCGTCTACGCCGACACGACGGTCGAGCGGCTGGCCGAGGAGTGCCCGAACCTCATCGGGTTCAAGGACGGTGTCGGCGACATCGAGAAGATGACCCGCATCTACTCGCGCGTCGGGGACCGGTTGACCTACGTCGGCGGACTGCCGACTGCTGAGACGTTCGCGCTGCCCTACCTGGAGATGGGCATGACGACCTACTCCTCGGCGATGTACAACTTCGTGCCCGAGTTCGCGGTGCGCTTCTACAACGCCGTCCGCGAGCGCGACCGGGTCGCGGTCTACCGCTACCTCAACGAGTTCGTGCTGCCCTACTGCGACATCCGCAACCGCAGCGCGGGGTACGCCGTGAGCATCGTCAAGGCGGGCATGCGCGCCATCGGCCGTCCGGCGGGCCCGGTCCGCGCGCCGCTGGTCGATCTCGACGAGACCGAGCTGGCGATGCTGACCGAGCTGATCGACCGCGTCCCGGAGGCGGGAGCATGACCGAACCGACCGGACAGATGCTCATCGCCGGCACTCCGGTGTCCGGCTCCGGCGAGAAGATCCGCGCCATCGACCCGAGCACGGGGTCCGAGCTGGAACCGCCGTTCGGCCACGGCGACGCCACCGACGTCGAACGCGCCTGCACCGCAGCGGCCGAGGCGTTCGGGCCGTACCGGCGGATGCCGATCACCGAGCGGGCGCGGTTCCTGGAGCGCATCGCCGACAACATCGAGCGGGTGGGTGACGCGCTGGTCGAGCGCGCGCACGCCGAGTCGGGACTGCCGGTGGCGCGGTTGACCGGTGAGCGCGGTCGCACGACCGGGCAGCTGCGGATGTTCGCGACGCTGCTGCGCGCGGGAGACCACGACATCCCGCGCATCGACCCGGCCCTGCCCGACCGCACGCCCCCTCGCCCGGACATCCGGCAGCGCCAGGTCCCGCTGGGACCGGTGGCGGTGTTCGGCGCCAGCAACTTCCCGCTGGCCTTCTCGGTGGCGGGCGGCGACACGGCCTCGGCGCTGGCGGCCGGGTGCCCGGTGGTGGTCAAGGGCCACGACGCCCATCCTGGGACCTCCGAGCTGGTGGGCCGGGCGATCGCCGGCGCGGTCGCCGACCTCGGACTTCCGGCGGGCACCTTCTCGCTGCTGTTCGGCGACGGTCCCGATCTCGGCATCCGGCTGGTGACCGATCCGCGCATCCAGGCGGTCGGCTTCACCGGTTCGCGCACCGGGGGCCTGGCGCTGGTGGCCGCCGCGCAGTCGCGGCCGCGGCCGATCCCGGTCTACGCGGAGATGAGCAGCACCAACCCGGTGTTCCTGCTGCCGGGTGCGCTGGCCGAGCGCGGTTCGCGGATCGCCACCGGTTTCGCGGGGTCGTTGACGCTGGGCGCGGGTCAGTTCTGCACCAACCCGGGGATCGTGGTGGCCGTCGACGGGCCGGAGTTGCGCTCCTTCCTCGACACCGCCGCCGACGCGGTGGCCGAGCGCGAAGCGGGCACCATGCTCACCCCGGGCATCGCTCGCGCCTACGCCGAGGGCGTGTCCCGGCTCGCCGAGCACCCCGCGGTGCAGGTGCTGGCGCAGGGGCCGGAGACGGATCTCCCGGTGGCGGGCCGCCCGGCGCTGGTGGTCACCGACGCCGAGGCGTTCATCGGCGACGAGTCGTTGCAGCAGGAGGTCTTCGGGTCCTGCTCGGTCGTCGTGCGCTGCCGCGACGCCGCGCAGCTCCGCGAGGTCGCCGAGTCGCTGGAGGGCCAGCTGACCGTCACCGTGCACGCCGCCGGGGACGACCACGCCGAGGCGGCCGAGCTGCTGGACGTGCTGGAGCTCAAGGCGGGCCGGATCCTGTTCGACGGCTGGCCGACCGGGGTCGAGGTCGGCCACGCGATGGTCCACGGTGGACCACATCCGTCCACTTCGGACTCCCGCATGACGTCGGTGGGCACGCCGGCCGTCGAGCGCTTCCAGCGGCCGGTGGCCTACCAGGACGTTCCCGCCGCGCTGCTGCCCAGCTCGCTGGCCGACCACAACCCGGACGGGCTGCTTCGCCGGATCGACGGCGAACCCGGCAGGCACTGACCACACGGAGAGCGAACATGACACCCGTGATCTCCCAGATGCGCGTGATCCCGGTCGCCGGGCACGACAGCATGCTGCTCAACCTCAGCGGTGCGCACGCGCCGTTCTTCACCCGGAACCTGCTGGTGCTCACCGATTCCGACGGCCGCACCGGAGTCGGCGAGGTGCCCGGCGGTGAGCCGATCCGCTCGACCCTGGAGGACTCGGCAGAGCTGGTCGTCGGGAAGCCGGTGGCACGACTCCGCTCGGTGCTGCGCGAAGTGCACGCCCGCTTCGCCGACCGCGACGCGGGCGGACGCGGCGCGCAGACCTTCGACCTGCGCGTCACCGTGCACGCGGTGACCGCGATCGAGTCGGCGATGCTGGACCTGCTCGGCAAGCACCTCGGCGTGCCGGTGGCCGAACTGCTCGGTGACGGGCAGCAGCGGGCCGAAGTTCCGGTGCTCGGCTACCTGTTCTTCGTCGGCGACCGCACCAGGACCGACCTGCCGTACCTCACCGGCGAGGACGGCACCGACGACTGGACGCGGCTGCGCCACGAGGAAGCCCTGACCCCGGAATCGGTGGTGCGGCTGGCCGAGGCGGCACGCGAGCGCTACGGGTTCCGCGACTTCAAGCTCAAGGGCGGCGTGCTGCCCGCCAGGCAGGAGGCCGAGGCGGTCACCGCGCTCGCCGAGCGGTTCGACGACGCGCGAATCACGGTGGACCCCAACGGGGGCTGGCTGCTGTCGGAGGCCATCGAGGTCGGTCGCGGGTTGCGCGACGTGCTCGCCTACGCCGAGGACCCGTGCGGCGCGGAGGGCGGCTACTCCGGCCGGGAGACGATGGCCGAGTTCCGCCGCGCCACCGGGCTTCCCACCGCCACCAACATGATCGCCACCGATTGGCGGCAGCTGGGCCACGCGGTGCGCGCGAACGCCGTGGACATCCCGCTGGCCGATCCGCACTTCTGGACCATGAGCGGCTCGGTGCGCGTGGCGCAGTTCTGCCACGACTGGGGTCTCACGTGGGGTTCGCACTCCAACAACCACTTCGACGTCTCGCTGGCGATGTTCACCCACGTCGCGGCGGCGGCACCGGGTGAGATCACCGCGATCGACACGCACTGGATCTGGCAGGACGGCCAGCGGCTGACCCGCGAGCCGCTGCGCATCTCCGAGGGCCTGCTGCCGGTTCCCACCGCTGCGGGACTGGGCGTGGAGCTCGACGAAGACCGGGTTCAGGCGGCCCACGAGCTCTACCTCGAGCACGGCCTCGGCTCCCGGGACGACGCCGCGGCCATGCAACACCTCATCCCGGGCTGGACCTTCGACCCCAAACGCCCTGCCCTCGACCGGAACTGACCCACCCAACCCCTCAGGCGATCGATCCCCAACCCGAGAACCGCAGTCCTCAGACACCCGATAACCGCAGTTTTCAGGACCCCGATTACGGCGGTTTTCCGGGGCACGGATTGCGGCGGTCTTCCGGGGCCTGAATACCGCAGTTCTCCGGGACCTGATGACGGCGGTATTCCGTCTCTCGATCGCCTGGTGGAGTGCACCCTGACGGAGGAAGGCAACGATGCCTACCCGATCGACGGACTTCTTGTCGAGAACGATCACCCTGGCCGCCGATGAGGCGCCGGAGACCGCTTGGACGCTGCCGCCCTGGGCGCTGCTGCTGCTCGTGGCAGGCGGGATCGCGCTGCTCCTGCTGCTGGTGATCAAGGCCAAGCTGCACGCGTTCGTCGCTCTGCTGGTGGTCAGCGTCGCGGTGGCGGCGGTCGCCGGCATCAGCCCCACCGAGATCCCCGGACTGCTCGAGGACGGGATGGGCGACACCCTCGGCGAGATCGCCATCATCGTGGCGCTGGGCGCGATGCTCGGCCGGTTGATCCAGGAATCCGGGGCATCCGAGGTGCTGTCCGGACGGCTGCTGGCCGCGTTCGGCGAGCGCCGGGCTCCGATGGCGGTCGGGTTGACCGCGCTGATCTTCGGCATCCCGGTGTTCTTCGACGTCGGGTTCATCATCCTGCTGCCGCTGATCTACTCGGTGGCGCAGCGCTCCGGCCGTTCGGTGATCAGCATCGCGCTGCCCGCCGTCGGTGGACTGGCCATCATGCACGCCGTGCTGCCGCCGCACCCCGGCCCGGTGGCCGCGGCCGGCCTGTTGGGCGCGAACCTCGGCTGGGTCACGATCATGGGCCTGATCTGCGGACTTCCCGCGTGGTTCATCGGCGCGTACCTCTTCGGCACGCGCGTCGGTGACAAGCTGGGCACGCCCGTTCCCACGCAGCTGCTGGGCGAGGCCCGCGAGCAGGCCGGGACATCCGGGGGCGGCGTGACGACGCAGGCTCCGCCGTCGCTGCGGGTGACGGTCGGGGTGATCCTGCTGCCGGTCGTGCTGATCATGTTCAACACCTTCGCCGAGGTCGTGCTCCCGGAGGGAGCGGTCCGCGAGGTGCTGACGTTCATCGGCGCACCGGTGATCGCGCTGAGCATCGCCACGCTGCTGTCGTTCTGGGTGCTGGGGCTGCGCGGCGGGTTCTCGATGGAGCGCATCGAGAAGGCCGCTTCGGCGTCCCTGGGTCCGGTGGCGCTGGTCCTGCTGGTCACCGGTGCGGGCGGGGTGTTCGGCGCGGTCCTGGAGGCCACCGGTGCCGGTCAGGCCCTCGCCGACCTGCTGGGCGGGACGTCGTTGCCGGTGGTGGTGCTGGCGTTCCTGATCGCCACCGCGCTGCGCGTGGCGCTGGGCTCCAAGACGGTCGCGATCGTGACCACCGCGCCGATCGTGGCTCCGCTCATCCACGAGCTCGGGCTCTCCCAGCCGGAGATCGCCCTGGTCGTGGTGGCGGTCGCCGCGGGCGGCACCGTGCTCTCGCACGTCAACGACTCGGGCTTCTGGCTGTTCAACCGCTACATGGACATCGACATCCGCACCACCCTCAAGAGCTGGACCCTCATGGAGACCTTCATGGGCGGCACGGCCTTCCTCATCGCGGCAGCCCTCAGCGCGGTCCTCTCCCTCACCTGACCACCACGATTCCGATGCCCCGTTCCCCGGGGGCCGCGCACCGGAGTCCCGTCTCCCCCGTCGCCGTGGTCCTGTCCCGAGCACCGGATTGCAGTGGAGATCGGGGTTCTGATTTCCACTGCAATCGGGAACCGCACCCCGGGAGGTGACGCGGTGTGCCGTGTCGGGGCCGTTCGAGCGGGTCAGTGCTCGGAGACGGGGTGGCGGGTGAAATCCCTCGGGATGATGAGGTCTTCGAGGGTGAGTTCGTCGATCGAGGGGCGGGCGAGGGCCAGCAGCGAGGAGTCGATGCCGGACCGGAGGATGTCGAAGACGTTGCGGACTCCGGCTTGGCCCTCGGCCGCGAGGCCCCACAGGTAGGCGCGGCCGATGAGGACGGCCCGGGCGCCCAGTGCGAGCGCCTTGACGACATCGCTGCCGCGCCGGATTCCGCCGTCCAGCAGGACTTCCAGGTCCTCGCCGACGGCGTCGGCGATCGCCGGGAGGAGCCGGATGGTGCCCGGCGTGGAGTCGAGGTTGTTGCCGCCGTGGTTGGACACCGAGATCGCCGTCGCGCCGATGTCGCGGGCGCGGCGGGCGTCGTCGGGATGCGTGATGCCCTTGATCATGAACGGCCCGCCCCAGCGCTCCCGCAACCAGGCGATGTCCTCCCAGGTCGGAGGTGGGGTGAACATCCACTCGCCGTAGGCGCCGAAGAAGGTCGGCGCGGCTTCGCCGCGCGGCACCATGTTCGGCGTGGTCAGGTCCGGCAGCCCGTGCCGCAGGAACCCGCGCAGCCATCGGGGCCGCAGCAGTCCCTGCGGGGCGAAGCTCAACTTCGTGCGCAGGTCCAGCTTCTCCGGGATCGGGGGACTCCCCCAGTCCCGCCCGGTGGCGAAGCACCAGTCGAGGGTGACGATGAGGCCCTTCGCCCCGGCCTCTCGGGCGCGTTCGGCGCGGGCCAGCACCTTCTCCCGATCGCCCACCCAGTAGACCTGGAACAACGTCTTCGGGTTGGCCGCGGCCACGTCCTCGACGGATCGGCTGGCGAACGAGGACAAGCCGATCGCCGTGCCCACCTCCGCCGCCGCCCGCGCGACCGCGACCTCGCCCTCCGGGTGCACGGCCTGCACGCCGGTCGGTGACACCAGCACCGGAAGCGACAGCTCCTGCTCCATCACGGTCGTGGACATGTCCCGCTCGGCAGGCAGGTCCGCCACGCGCGGCGCGAAGCCGAGCTCGCCGAACGCCCTGATGTTGTCGTTGAGCGTGGCGCCGCGCTCGCTGCCCGCCACCAGCGCCAGGTACACCGACCTGGGCAGTCGTCTGCGGGCGCGCCGGTGCGCCTCCGCCACTGTTTCGAACCACTCCGCCATGCCGCACCACGCTAGGGCCAGGTGCGACCGCGAGCACCGTGCGACCGGGCCCACCCCACCCGTCCGATCGAACGGGTGCGGCGCGGGCACCTGTCCGATCGGACGGGTACCGCCCTCCCCGTTCGTCCGGAACCGGGTTCTCGGACGAGGGGTCTTGGTTCGCAGCCGTTCTCCCCGCGTGATCCGGGGCACTAGCTTCCGGGACGTGGCCGGGTTCGACGCCGACGTCCCCCGGGACCGGCCGGGTTCCCCCTTCGCCCGGCCGGAGAGCAACGTGCAACGACGCGCGTGGAAAGGACAGCGACATGCAGGTCGACGAGCTGCTCAAGCCGTTCCCGATCAAGGAGTTCCACCCGTTCCCCCGCGCCCTGCTGGGACCCGGTTCGCACGAGATGATCGGCCCGGAGGCGCTGAAGCTGGGCTTCAAGAAGACCCTGGTGATGACCTCGGGCCTGCGCGGCACCGACATCGTGCACAAGATCGTCGAGTCGATGCGCTACCACGGCCTGGAAGTGGTGGTCTACGACCAGGTCGAGTCCAATCCCAAGGACTACAACGTGATGGACTCCGTCGCGATGTACCAGGAGAACCACTGCGACTCGTTCGTGTCGATCGGTGGCGGCTCCTCGCACGACGCCTGCAAGGGCGCGCGCATCTCGGTGGCCCACGACGGCCGCAACGTCAACGAGTTCGAGGGCTTCAACAAGTCCGAGAACCCGAAGAACCCGCCGCACATCGCCGTTTCCACCACGGCGGGCACGGGTTCGGAGACGTCCTGGGCCTACGTCATCACCGACACCACCACCGATCCCGGCAACCCGCACAAGTACGTCGCCTTCGACGACAACTCGGTGACCACGCTCGCCGTCGACGACCCGGTGCTCTACTACGACTGCCCGGTCGACTACACCGCCCAGTGCGGTTTCGACGTGCTGGCGCACGCCTCCGAGCCCTACGTGTCGCGGCTGAACTTCCAGCCGTCGTTGGGAAACGCGCTGCACGCCATCAAGCTGACCGCCGAGAACCTGCGCCAGGCGGTGTGGAACGGACAGGACCTGGCCGGCCGCGAGGGCATGATGTACGCGCAGTACATCGCCGCGCAGGCGTTCAACTCGGGCGGGCTGGGCATCATCCACTCGATCTCGCACGCCGTGAGCGCCTTCTACGACACCCACCACGGGCTCAACAACGCCGTCGCGCTGCCGCGCGTGTGGGCGTTCAACATGCCGGTGGCCTACAAGCGCTTCGCCGCCATCGCCGAGGCGATGGGCATCGACACCCACGGCATGACCGACCCGCAAGCGGCCGATGCCGCGCTCAACGCCGCGATCCGGCTGCTGCGCGACGTGGGCATCCCGGAGCGGTTCGTCGACGTCAACGCCGACAGCTACTCGAAGAACCGGCTCGGGCAGGGCCCGACGAAGTTCTACGAGCAGGCCAAGGAGATCAAGGGCGACTCCGGCGACGTCGACCGCATCACCCACCACGTCCTCGGCGACGCCTGCACCCCGGGCAACGCCAAGGAGTGCACCTTCGACACCGTGCGCCCGGTGGTCGAGCACTGCATGACCGGGGATCTGGACGACCTGCTGACCTGATCCCTCCCCGGACCGGCCGTGGTGTCGCGCCCTCCGACCGCGCGGCACCACGGCCTTCCCACCACCGCACCGCTCGAACTCCGGAGGTATCGCAGTGCTCGACGACATCGCGGATCAGCCCGGCGACAAGCCCTTCGAGTCGGTGGAGGAGGTGATCAACCGGTTCGGCGAGCACGGCTACATCGCCGACCGCAGGCTGGCCACCACCGTCTACCTCCAGTCCAGGCTGGACAAGCCGCTGCTGCTGGAAGGCCCTGCGGGCGTGGGCAAGACCGAACTCGCCAAGACGCTGGCCGAGGCCACCGGCCGGAAGCTGCTGCGGTTGCAGTGCTACGAGGGCCAGGACGAGAGCAAGGCGCTCTACGAGTGGGACTACGGCAAGCAGCTGCTCTACACGCAGATGCTCCGGGACAAGATCGGCGAGATCATCGCCGACGCACCGGACCTGTCCACCGCGATCGACCGGATCGGCGAGCAGGACAGCCTGTTCTTCTCCGACCGGTTCCTGGCCGCGCGGCCGCTGCTGGAGGCCATCCGCGGTGATGAGCCGGCGGTCCTGCTGGTCGACGAGGTGGACCGGGCCGACGAGGCCCTGGAAGCGGTGCTGCTGGAATGCCTGGCGGAGTTCCAGGTGTCGGTTCCCGAGGTCGGGACCTACACCGCGACGACGCCGCCGTACGTGGTGCTGACCTCCAACAACACGCGCGACCTGTCGGCGGCGCTGAAGCGCCGCTGCCTGCACCTGTTCCTGGACTACCCGGATCACGACCGCGAGCTGGAGATCGTCCGCTCGAAGCACACCGGACTGCCGGAGAACCTGGCCGAGCAGCTGGTTTCGGTGGTGCGGCAGCTCCGGGCGCTGAAGCTGCGCAAGGCCCCGTCGATCTCCGAGACCATCGACTGGGCCCGCACCCTGGCGGTCCTCGGCGCCGACGAACTCGGCTCGGAGGTGCTGGCGGAGACGGTGAACGTGGTCGTGAAGTACGAGCGCGACCTGCACCAGGCGCTCGACGTCATCGGGCACATGGCCGACCCCAACCGCGACATCCCGCACCAGCTGCCTACCCACGGGCACGGGCACGGGCACGGGCATGACCACGACCACGGCGAGGTCGACGGCCGGGAGGTGCGCGCGGCCAAGGACGCGCCCGGGCGGCACGACGACTCCTACTACGGCGCACCGGGTTCCGGCGGTTCCGGCCGGCGGCCGACGGGCGGCCAGGGGCATCGTTCGTTCTCAGCGGCGACCCGGCGCAAGTCGTGAGGAGCGGGCCGTGGAATCAGCTCTGCACCGGTTCGTCCGCCTGCTGCGCCTGTTCGGCATTCGCATCTCGGTGTCCGAGGCCACCGACGCGATGCGCTGCGCCGCCCAGCCCGGGATGCTCGACGACCGCGACGCGCTGCGCGACGCGCTGAAGGTCGCGATGATCAAGGACCGGCGCGACGAGGAGATCTTCGACGAGGTCTTCGACACCTTCTTCGCGTTGCGGCCGGTCGTTCCCGACGACCACGGGCACGAGCACACCCACGAGCACGACGACCTCTCCGACACCGGCGAGCTCCAGTCGTTCACCGTCTCCGAGGAGCCGGGCGACACACCGCAGGAGGGCCACACCCACGCCAAGCCCGCCGACATCCGCGACTACTTCGACCCCGAGGACCTGGCCCAGCAGTACAACCTGCACCAGGAGAGCAACAAGATCGACCTGGCGTCGATGACCGACGAGGTGGTGTTCTCCAGCGACAACAGCAGCGCGGGCGGCAGCTCGGTGCCGTCGGTGCAGCTGGAGACCGAGCACCTGCACAACGCGGGCACGCCCGGGTCGCTGGCCGAGCACACCGGTCACCGCATCGACACCCGGCTGAGCATCGCCGAGGAGCAGACGCTGCTGGACTGGCTCGCCGACGACGAGGAACCCGAATTCACGCCGCGCGGGCAGCTCACCGGGGTGTTGGAGAACCTGCCCGAGCTGCTCAAGCAGCACCTGGCCAAGCTCGCCGAGTTGGAGCGCACGGCCAAGGAGTCGCGTGAGGTCACCACCGGCCGGCTCGACCGAGTCGACGAGGGCGAGCGGCAGCAGCTGGAGGAATCGCTGCGGCGGATCGTGCACAGCCTGCGCGGCGCGCCGACCAGCAAGCGCCGCAACACCCCGCGCGGCAGGGTGCACCCGGCGCGCACGATGCGGCGCAACATGCGCTACGACGGCGTCCCGTTCCGGCCGGTCACCGTGACGCGGGCGGAGGACAAGCCGCGGCTGATCGTGCTGGCCGACGTGTCGCTGTCGGTGCGCTCCACCGCGCGCTTCACGCTGCACCTGGTGCACGGGTTGCAGTCGCTGTTCACGCAGGTTCGCACGTTCGCGTTCGTCGACGACCCGGTGGAGATCTCGGAGCTGTTCACCGACCACCCCTTGGAGCGCGCGCTGGGGCTGGTCTTCGACGGGCTGCCGCAGGGCGGGGTCCTCGACGTGGACGGGAACTCCGACTACGGCGCCGCTTTCGCCGCGTTCCTCGACGAGTTCGGCAACAGCCTCAACCGGCGGACCACCGTGCTGATCCTCGGTGACGGGCGCGGCAACGGCAACGACCCGAACGTCGACGCGCTGGCCGAGATCGCGCGCCGGTCGCGGGAAACCATCTGGCTCACACCGGAACCGCGTTACTCGTGGCGGTTGGGGCGCTGCGACCTGCCGGACTACGCCGACCACTGCGACCGGGTGCAGGTGGTGCGCGACCTGTCAGGGCTGGCGAAGGCGGCCGAGTCCATCGCGACGGAGGTGACCGGGCGGTGAGCGCCGGGGAACGCTCGGCGCTGCACCACATCGATCCGCTCGCCCCGCACGGCCACGACCCGCTGGTCACCGTCTCCCGGCACGACTCGCCGTGCGACGCGCACGGGCAGGTGACCCGCACCGGGCACTTCTGCCTGCACCGGCGCGATCACCGCATGGAGATCAGCCACTGGTTGCGGGCCGATCAGCTGGACAACAACCTGGCGGGCGTCCTCGCCGACGAGCTGTTCGCGCCCGGCTGGCTCAGCGGGGTCGAGGTCTTCGAGCGGGTGTTCACCGAGGTGGTGCAGTCGGTGATCGACGACCCGCTGCGGGCGTGGACGACGTTCTACGACAACACCCTCGCGCGCATCCGGGAGTGCTGGTCGGTTCCGGCGGGATGCGCGCCGCACTCCTCCATCGCCGACTTCGCCCCGCTGTACCGGCGGGTCCTGCGCTTGGTCCCGCCCGGGCGGGTGCTGGACCTGGGCTCGTGCTTCGGGTTCCTGCCGCTGCTGTTCGCCGAACGGGGCGAGCACTCGGTCATCGCCTCCGACCTGGTCCCCGGCAGCATGCGCCTGCTGGAGACGGTCGCGGCCGCCCGAGGTCATCGCATGCACACGCTGGTCTGCGACGCCGCCCAGGTCCCGCTGCCCGACGGCACGGTGGACACGGTGACGGCCATGCACCTGCTCGAACACCTCGAACCCGCCCGGGGTGACGCGGTTCTCGCCGAAGCCCTCCGCCTCGCCCGCCGCCGGGTGATCATCGCCGTCCCCTACGAGGACGAGCCCACCGCGGCCTTCGGCCACGTCCGGACCTTCACCCCCGCCGACCTCCACCACCTCGGCGCCGGCACGGGACACCCCTACGAGGTGACCGACCACCACGGGGGCTGGCTCGAGATCCGCACGGACTCCTGACCCGATTCACCCCGCGGTCGGGCATGTCTGCACTGGTCATCTGGGGTTCTTGTGGATTCGGGCCGGACGGGTTCGTCAGATGAGGTGGAGCTTGCTGGCTTCGTAGACGGCTTCGGCGCGGCTGGTGGCGGTGAGCTTGCGCATGATGTTGCGGACGTGGAACTTCACCGTGGTCTCGGAGATGAACAACTTCGCTCCGATGTCGCGGTTGCTGAGCCCGTGAGCCAGCTGGCGCAGGACGATGAGCTCCCGCTCGGTCAGTCGCGGATCGCTGGACGGCGAGTTCATCGATTCGACCATGGCGGCGGCCGAGCGGGAGTCGAAGGAGCTCTCCCGCCGGGCCACCGCGCGGATGGAGCGGACGAGCTCGGTGGTGTCGACGTCCTTGACGACGTAGCCCCGCGCACCGCGGTGGATGGCCTCGACGACCAGTCCGCCGTCGAGGAACGTCGTCAGCACCAGCACCCCGAGCCCCGGGTGCAGCTCGGTGAGCCGCCCGCACAGGTGCAGCCCCTCGGTGTTGTCGCCGGTGGAGAGCTTGAGGTCCAGCAGCACGACGTGCGGGCGGGCGGCGGCGACCACGTCGACGGCCTCGGCAGCGGTGGCGGCCTCGCCGACCACGTGCAGGTCCTCCTCGCGTTCGAGCACCGAGCGCAGGCCGTGCCGGACGATCGCGTGGTCGTCGACGAGCACGATCCGCACCTGACCGGTCGGGGTGCGCTGGTCGGGGACCGGCGGGGTCATGACATCACCTCCCGGGTCGAGGACAGCGGCACCCGCAGCTGCAACGCCACACCGCCCATCCGCGAGCGGCGGATGCCCAGCGTCCCGCCGAGCTCCTGCGCGCGGGCGGCCATGTTGGCCAGGCCGCGGTGCCGGCCCGCCAGATCGGTCGCCGAGGACAGCTTCAGCGATCGCCGCAACTGCGCGGGATCGCCCGTCCCGTCGTCGGAGATCGTCAGCCGCAACTGCCGCGGCTGGTAGACGAGCTGCACGACGGCCCGGCTCGCTCCGGCGTGCGAGACGACGTTGAACAGCGCCTCGCCGGTGAGCCGCAGGATCGAGCTCTCGTCCTCCGGTCGCAGCGGAGCGGGGCTGCCCGCCACCCGCACCTCCACCGTCAACTCGCTGGACAGGTGCACGGTGGACAGCTGCTTGAGAAGCACTGGCAGCGAACCCGGGGGTTCCTCGGCGCCGTGGTGCAGCGCGTAGATCGCCGCGCGCAGGCGTTCGACGGCCTGCTGGGTGAGTCCTTTGGCGGGGGCGAGCTTCTCGGCGACCTGCTGGGCCTGCGGGCCCATCTCGGCGAGTTCGGAGCGGCACACCTCGACGGTCATGCCGGCGCTGAGGACGTACTGGGTGACGGTGTCGTGCAGCTCGCGGGCGATGCGGTGGCGCTCGTCGTCGAGGGCCTGGCGCTGCATCGCCTCCACGAGGCGCCGCTGGGTCTCCTGCAGTTCGGCGTTGCGGGCGGCGAGGTCCCGGGCCTGCTGGGCGGCGGCCTCCGAGAGCTGTTCGGTGCGCCCGCGCAGCTGTGCGGCGGCGTGGAACAGGAACGAGTTGTGCACGGCGACGGCGGCCTGGTTCGCCAGCACCCGCATGATCGCCAGGTCGGTGTCGGCGACCTGCACGTCGCCCGGCCAGCCGACGATGCCGCCAACGGGCTCGTCGTCCAGGGTCATCGGCGCCCGCACCCAGCCGGGGCCGGCGGGGGCGAGCTCGATCTCCCACGGCCGGGCCCGGATCACGTCGAGCTGCTCGCGCGCTGCCGGTGGCAGGCGGTCCTCGTCGTCGACGAGTTCGCCGTGGTGCAGCAGCAGGAACCGCGGCCGGGCCGCGCGCAGGGCTCCGTCGGCGATGCCCAGCAGGAGCCGGTCGGCCTGCAGGTGCTCGGCGGCGGCGCGCACCACGGCCTCGACGAGCGTGCGGGGGCCTTCGACGGTGCGCACGAGCGCGCCGGAGATGCGGTCGAGGGCCTGCACCGCGCATTCGAGACGCTCGGCGGAGCGCACGTACTCCGGGTAGAACGAGCGCTTGCCGGAGCGCAGCCCGGTGAGGACGCCGAGGTCGTCGCCGAAGTCGCCGCCTGAGGTCCCGGCTTCACCGCTCACAGCGCCGCCCGGAACAGTCCCGCGATGTCGGTCGCCCGCGCTTCGCGCGGATTCGTCGTCAGGCAGGCGTCTTTGAGCGTGTTGCGGGTCAGCACCGGTATGTCCGCATCGGACACCCCGAGCGGGCGCAGCGTCTGCGGGACGCCGACGACGTCGGCCAGCTCCCGCACCCGGTCGGCGAGGGCGAAGGCCACCTCGACGGGCGGAACTCCTGCCGTGTCGATCCCGATCGCGGCGGCCAGCGGCACGTAGCGCGAGGGGTCGGCCTCGGCGTTGAAGCGGATCACGTGCGGCAGCAGCACCCCGTTGATGACCCCGTGCGGGGCGTCGAGCAACCCGCCGACCTGGTGGCTCATGGCGTGGGTGGCGCCGAGGATGGCGTTGGTGAAGGCCATCCCGGCCTCCAGCGCGCCCTGCGCCATGGCCACGCGAGGTTCGGCCTCGGTGGGCCGGAACAGGGTGCGGGCGAGGTTGCCGGTGATGAGCTTCGCGGCGTGCAGCGAGTGCTGCTCGGTGAGGGTGTTGTGCGCGCGGGAGACGTAGGACTCGATGGCGTGGGTGAGTGCGTCCAGGCCGGTGGCCGCGTTGAGCCAGTCCGGCATGCTGGTCAGCAGTCGCGGGTCGATCACCGAGATCTCGGGGACGAGGGCGCGGCTGAGGATGGTGATCTTGGTGGCGTTGGCGGTGTCGGTGATGATCGCGAACTGCGAGACGTCGGCACCTGTTCCCGACGTCGACGGCGCCATGACCAGCGGCGGGATCGGGTTGACCACCTGGTCCACACCTTCGTAGTCCAGGATCCGGCCGCCGTTGCCGGACAGGATCGCCACGCCCTTGGCCGCGTCGATCACCGAACCCCCGCCGACGCCGATGATCACGTCGGCGCCGGACTCGGCGTAGCGCCGGTGGGCGGCCTCGACCTCGTGGTCCTTGGGGTTGGGCGTGACGGCGTCCCACACGACCGCCCGCAACCCGACCGCGTCGAGGTGCCCGGCGGCCTCGGCGGCCCACCGGGCTTCGGTGAGGCCGCCGTCGGTGACCAGGAACGGGCGGCGCGCGCCCAGCCGCCGCGCGCAGTGCCCGAGCTCGGCCAGCGCACCGGGCCCGAACACGACCTCCGGGACGTGGAACTTCGCCAGGCCGGGCGAGTCGCCGCCCAGCGGCGTGATCTGGGGACCGGCCAGCTCGCCGACCTCGGCTTCGTTCGAGCTGGGCACCCGGCTTCGCACTGTCATCAGGCATCCTCCAGGCACCGGAGCGGGGTGTGCGCGGCGCGGACCACGACGATCACCGATCGGGCCGACGGGCCGAACCCCGACCCATCCTAGTCCGAAACGTGACTTGAACCACACCGCGAACCGCCGTCTGCCGGATTTCCGCTGACCGCGGGCGGCGCGGGTGCCGGCGGGACCCACCCGGTGGGGCGGGCCCCGCCGTCGCCCCCCGTGCGAACGACGCCGCCGATCAGGCGAGGCCGAACGCCTCCAACTCGGCGTCGGTGAGCAGCCGGGAGCGGATCAGGAACCGGACCCCCTCGGGAGCTTCCAGCGAGAACCCGCTGCCCCGGCCGCGCACGACGTCGATGGTCAGGTGCGTGTGCTTCCAGTACTCGTGCTGCGCCGCCGACATCCACACCGGGACCGCTTCCCCGTCCACCTCCAGATCTCCGAGGTGCACGTCCGAGCCGCCGGTGCGGAACTCCCCCGCCGGGTAGCACATCGGCGCGCTGCCGTCGCAGCACCCGCCGGACTGGTGGAACATCAGCGGACCGTGGTCGGCCCGGAGGCGGCGCAGCAGCTGCGCCGCCTCCGGGGTCACGGCGACCCTGGCGGGCTCCATCAGAAGAAGCCCAGCTTGTCCGGCGAGTAGCTGACCAGCAGGTTCTTGGTCTGCTGGTAGTGCTCCAGCATCATCTTGTGGTTCTCGCGGCCGATGCCGGACTGCTTGTAGCCGCCGAAGGCCGCGTGCGCCGGGTAGGCGTGGTAGTTGTTCACCCACACCCGGCCGGCCTGGATCTCGCGACCCGCGCGGTAGGCGGTGTTGGTGTCGCGCGACCACACCCCGGCACCCAGGCCGTAGAGCGTGTCGTTGGCGGTCTTGATCGCGTCGGCGTAGTCGTCGAAGCGAGCGACCGAGACGACGGGCCCGAAGATCTCCTCCTGGAAGATCCGCATCTTGTTGTGGCCCTCGAACACCGTCGGCTGCACGTAGTACCCGCCGGAGAGCTCGCCGCCGAGGTCGGCCCGCTCGCCACCGGTGAGGACCTTGGCGCCCTCCTGCTTGCCGATGTCGAAGTACGACAGGATCTTCTCCAGCTGGTCGTTGCTGGCCTGCGCGCCGATCATGGTTTCGGTGTCCAGCGGGTTGCCCTGCTTGACCGCCTTGGTGCGTTCCACGGCCTCGCCGAGGAACTTCTCGTAGATGCCGCTCTGGATCAGCGCCCGCGACGGGCAGGTGCACACCTCGCCCTGGTTGAGCGCGAACATCGTGAAGCCTTCGAGCGCCTTGTCGTAGAAGGCGTCGTTGGCCGCGGCCACGTCGTCGAAGAAGATGTTCGGGCTCTTTCCGCCCAGTTCCAGCGTCACCGGGATGATGTTCTCGCTGGCGTACTGCATGATCAGCCGCCCGGTGGTGGTCTCACCGGTGAAGGCGATCTTGCCGATCCGGTTACTGGAGGCCAGCGGTTTGCCCGCCTCGACGCCGAAGCCGTTGACCACGTTGAGCACGCCCGCGGGCAGCAGGTCGCCGATGATGTCGACCAGCACGTGGATCGAGGCCGGGGTCTGCTCGGCCGGCTTGAGCACCACGGCGTTGCCGGCGGCCAGCGCGGGAGCCAACTTCCAGACGGCCATCAGGATCGGGAAGTTCCACGGGATGATCTGGCCGACCACGCCCAGCGGTTCGTGGAAGTGGTAGGCCACCGTGTTGTCGTCGACCTCGCCGAGGCTGCCCTCCTGCGCGCGGATCGCTCCGGCGAAGTAGCGGAAGTGGTCGATGGCCAGCGGGATGTCGGCGGCCAGGGTCTCGCGGACCGGCTTGCCGTTCTCCCAGCTCTCGGCGACGGCCAGCCGCTCCAGGTTCGCCTCCATCCGATCGGCGATCCGGTTGAGCACGTTGGCCCGCTCGGCGACCGAGGTGCGCCCCCAGGCCGGGGCCGCGCCGTGCGCGGCGTCCAGCGCGCGCTCGACGTCGTCGGCGGTGCCCCGGGCGATCTCGGTGAAGTCCGCGCCGGTCACCGGCGTCGGGTTCGCGAAGTACCCGCCCTTGGCCGGGGCCACGTACTCACCGCCGATGTAGTGGTCGTAGCGGGATTCGTAGGCCACGACGCTGCCCTGCGTACCCGGCGCTGCGTACTTGGTCATGCGTTGCCTCCTGCACGAGAACTTCCGTTGTCGCGCGGAAGCGTGTCGCACCTCACGTTGCAACGAGGTTGCACCCCGGATCGCGCCCATCGGGTGCCTGACCGAACGGACGGTTTTGGTCCTGGTGGCGGGTGGCGCTCTTGTCCCCGGCGTCAGCGCGTGGTCATCATGACCACTCACGCGTCGACGCCGACGTCGGGACTGGAGGCAGGGTGCGCACCGAGGAGGATCCCACCACCGCGACGATGCTGGCCGACCCGCTGGAGTACGCATCGCTGCTGGGGCGCGTGTGGGACGCGGTGCTGCGCGGCGATCGCGCGCCCCGCTCACCGCGGACGCTGGTCTCGGAGTCCTGGCAGCGTTCGCTGGCCGCCGAGATCGACCCCGACTCCTGCGAGGCACCGGTGGTCTGCGAGCGCGACGAGGTCCGCGACATGCGCACCGAACACCCCCTGGCCGCAGCGATTCCCGTGCTGCGGCAGACCGTGCTCGACGTCGCCGATGAGGCGATGCACGTGATGATCGTGACCGACCGGGACGGGCTGATCCTCTGGCGCGAGGGCAACTCCGAGGTCCAGCGGCGCGCCGACCGGGTGCGGCTGAGCGAGGGAACCCGGTGGGCCGAGGAGGCCATCGGCACCAACGCGATGGGAACCACCCTGGCGGTGGGCAAACCGGTGCAGATCTACTCCGCCGAGCACCTGGTGCGCACCTACCACGACTGGACCTGCGCAGCGAGCCCCATCCACGACCCCGACACCGGTGACGTGCTGGGATCGGTGGACATCAGCGGACCGCTGCGGACCGTGCACCCGGCGATGGTGTCGCTGGTCAGCGCCGCCGCGCAGCTGGCCGAGAGTCACCTGCGCGCGCGGATGGCCGCGCGCGACGAGCAGCTCCGCGCCCGCAACATGCCGCACCTGCGGGCTCTGCGGGGCGAGGCGGGCGCGCTACTGACCCGCACCGGGCGGGTGCTGGCGGTGGAACCGGGCGCGTCGCTGCTGCCCGAGCGCGTCGACGTCACCGACGGCCGGGTCACGCTCGCCGACGGCCGCGAGGCGGTGCTGGAGCGGCTCGCCGAGGGATACCTGCTGCGGCTGCCCGGTTCGTCGGCGACGCGAACGCGTCCCCGTCCCGTGCTGTCGTTGTCGTTCCTGAACTCCGCGGGGCCGCGCGCGGTCCTCGACGGGCGCGAGGTCCCGCTGTCGTTGCGGCACGCGGAGATCCTGACGCTGCTGGCGATGCGCCCGGCGGGCCTGACCGCCGACCGGCTGGCGTTCCAGCTCTACGGCGAACGCGGCAACCCGGTCACCGCCCGCGCGGAGATCCACCGGTTGCGCACGCACCTGGGCGAGCACGTCATCGCCACCAAGCCCTACCGGTTGCAGGCGGCGGTCGACGCGGACTTCCTCACCGTGCGCCGCGCGCTGCACGACGGCGACATCCGCACCGCCTCGGAGACCTACCGGGGACCGCTGCTGGAAGCCAGCGAGGCGCCGGCGATCCGCGACGAGCGGGAGGAGCTGTTCGCCTCACTGCGCAACGCCGTCCTCGACCGCGGGGACGTGGCGGCGCTGTGGGCGCTGTTCCGCGACCACCCGACCGACGACCTGGAGGTGCTGGGCCAGCTCGCGCACCGGCTCCCCCACCACGACTCCCGCCGGCCGCTGGTCACCGCCCGGATGCAGCAGGTCCTCGCCGGCGAGCCCTGATCAGGCCCGCAGACCGGCGAGCATGACCTCCACGACCCGCTGGACCGACTCCACGCCTCCCGGGGTCGGCAGGTGCGAGGACAGCGCGCCCTCGACCATCTCGCAGATCAGGGCCAGGTCGTCCGGGCCGACATCGCTGCGGATGACGCCGGATTCCTGCGCCTCGCGCAGTCCCGGAGCCAGGATCGCGACCAGCTGACCGGCGTACCGGCGCTGGTCGGCGGGCGGGAGCTCGCGGAACAGCCGCACCAGCGGGCGCCGCGAGATCTGCTCGTCGAACAGCTCCTCCAGCACCTCGATGAAGTCGCATTCGGCGACGAGCTCGCGCAGCAGGTGCAGCTTGCTCTCGGCCACCGCGATCCCGAGGGCGTAGCGGTCGGAGAAGTGCCGGTAGACGGTGGCGCGGCCCAGTCCGGAGCGGCGGGCGATCTCCGACAGCGGCACCAGGTCGACGTCCTCGGCGAAGGCCTCGTCGGCGGTGCGCAGGATGGCTTCGCGGTTGCGGCGCGCGTCGGTACGGCGAGAGCTCAGCACCGCTCACCTCCGACAGGCCACACGGGGAACTAACTTACTAGCCAGTAGTGAGATCGTCGACCAGTTCAATGTCTCGTTTTGGCTCCATAGGCTCCCGGCTCAGTCGATGACGACGCCTGCCGTGGAGGTACCGCATGCCCGAACTCAGCCGCCGCACCCTGCTCGCCGGAACCGCTGCGGCGACAGGCCTGTCCCTGCTGGGCCCGCACGCGAACGCGGCCCGCCGCGTGCCCCTCACCCGCGAGGAGCACCGGGTGGTGGTCATCGGGTCCGGGTTCGGCGGTGGCGTCACGGCACTGCGGTTCGCCCAGGCCGGGGTGCCGGTGCTCGTGCTGGAACGGGGCAAGCGCTGGCCGACCGGCCCGAACGCCGACACCTTCCCCACCTTGGCCGCACCGGACGAGCGGTTCTTCTGGCTGGGTTCGGGACCGTCGCTGTTCGGGATCTCCCCGCCGCCGTTCGAGCGCTACACCGGCCTGCTGGAGCGGGTGACCGGCAACGGCATGGACATCATGTGCGCGGCCGGGGTCGGCGGCGGATCCCTGCTCTACCAGGGCATGACGCTGCAACCGACCGAAGAGGTCTTCAACGCGACCATGCCCGAGCGCCTCGACTACGCCCGGATGGACCGCGTCCACTACCGGCGGGTGGCCGAGATGCTGGGGATCGCCACCGCCCCGGACGAGCTGATCAACAGCGAGTCCTACGCCGCCTCGCGGATCTTCGCCCGCAACGTCGCGCGGGCCGGCTACTCGGTGGAGAAGATCCCGATGCCGATCGACTGGGACTACGCGCTGCGCGAGCTCCGCGGCGAGATGAAACCCTCCTACACCAACGGTGATTGCGCGTTCGGCGTGAACAACGGCGGCAAGCACTCCGTCGACGTCACCTACATCGCCCAGGCCGAGGCCACCGGCAAGGTCACCGTCGCCGAGCAGCACAACGTCACCGACGTGGCCAAGACCCGCGACGGGCGCTGGCAGGTCCACGTCGACCGGATCGCCACCGACGGCACCGTGCTGGAGCAGAAGATCATCACCACCGGTGCGCTGGTGATGGCGGCGGGCACGGCGGGCACCACCCGGTTGCTGATGCGCGCCGCCGCCAAGGACCAGATCCCGGACATGCCCGACGGTCTCGGTTCCAACTGGGGCTCCAACGGCGACCGCATCTACACCTGGACCAACTTCGCCGACGACTTCGGCGCGCCGCAGGGCGGCCCGGTGATCTACGGCAGCAAGGAGTGGGACGACCCGACGCTGGCCAACACTGTCATCCAGGCGTCGCTGCCACCGACGCCGAACCTGCGCACCACGATGCTGGTCGGTTACGGCGTCAGCTCCGGCCGCGGCCGGTTCGTCTACGACTCCGCGAAGGACGACGCCGTGCTGGACTGGCCGTCGCAGGCGGATTCGGTGCTGGCCGAGCGCATCGACGAACGCGTCGCCGCGATCGCGGGCAACGGCTCGGTCCGGCTCGACACCACCTCGCTGGTGCCCAACACCTGGCACCCGCTGGGCGGGGCGTCGATGAACGTGGTCTGCGACCTCGCCGGCCGGGTGAAGGGCCACCGCGGGCTCTACGTCCTCGACGGCGCCCTCATGCCGGGCAACACCGCCGCCTGCAACCCGTCTATGACCATCGCGGCCGTGGCCGAACGCGCCACCGACGAACTCCTCACCCAGGACGCCGGCGTCGTCTTCTAGCGGTCTGGCCCCGCGCCACCGAGTGGCGCGGGGCCGGCTCTCACCTCGCGGCGTGCGAGGCGTCGAGGAACTCCTCCCGGTGGATCTTGCGGGGAGCCATCCGCCGGCGCTTGAGCGCCTTGACCCCCGCCTCGACCATCCCCGGCGGACCGCACAGGTAGGCGCTGAGCCCCCCGGCAGGACCGGAAGTCCGCCAGCACGACGTCGGTCACGAGCCCGGTCGCACCCTCCCAGTCCTCTTCGGACAGGCACGGCCGGTACCCGAAGTGCGGGTGCTCGCGGGCCAGGTCCTCGAAGAACTCGACGTCGTAGGTCCTGCCTGCTCCGACCACCGTGGTAGAGGTGCAGTTCCGGTGCGAGGTCGTGGGCCAGCGCGTGCCGCACGATCGACTTCAGCGGCGCCAGCCCGGTGCCCCCGGCGGTGAGGATCGCCGGTTCCTCCTGCGCCACGGGCATTCCGAAGTCCCCGAGCGGCCCCTTGAGCTCGACGCGCTCCCCCACCGCCAAGCCTGCGAACATCCAGCCGTCGGTGGCGATCCCGCCGGGCGTGCGCCGGACGTGGAACTCCAGGCGCGAGGTCTCCGACGGCGGGTTGGCCATCGAGTACTGCCGCGCCAAACCCGTTCCCGGAACTCGGATCTCGGCGTACTGCCCGGGGTTGAAGGACATCGGTTCGTCGAGCTCGACGACCAGCCGCCGGATGTCCCGGGCGATGTCGTCGAGCACCACCACGGTCCCGGTGTGGTCGCGCAGCGGATGGCGCGGCACCCCGTCGTCGGGGTCGACCTGCTCGACGGGTTCCAGCACCAGCCCGGACATCGGCGTGGCCTGGCAGCCCAGGGCGATCCCGGGACTCCCGTTCGGCCGGGGTGAGCGTGTACTCCGAGGATTCGCGGTGGTCGACCTCGCCGGAGAGCACCTTCACCTTGCAGCTGCCGCACGTGCCCTGCGTGCAGGAGTGCGGCAACCAGATGTCCTCGCGCAGGCAGGACTCCAGGATCGACTGCCCCGCAGGGCACGTCGTCGACCGGTCCAGCGGATCGATGCGGACCTCGTGGGTCATCTCGGGCGCGGCCATCACACCTCCCACGCGGCGTGCAGCTCGACCGGGCCGCGGAAGCCCCAGCCCCAGAAGTCCACCTCGTGATCGATGGCGGCCTCCAGGTTCGGGATGGCCTCGAACAGCTCCTCCAGCGCGATGCGCACGACCTCGGTCGCGAAGTACGTTCCCGCGCAGGCGTGCTTGCCCGCCCCGAAGGCCAGGTTGGGAACCGGCGTGCGGTCCAGGTCCAACGCCGCTGGCGAGGCGTAGTCGTTCTCGTCGTGGTTGGCCGAGCCGTACGACATCTTGACGTCCTCCCCACGCCTAAGGCCGGGGGGTTCCAACCAGCGCTGACGCCGGTTTGGGTTCCTGCTTCACAGACCGGCCAGCACCGAGGTCTCCACAGGCTGTGCCCGCCCGGCGGCCAACACGTTCTTGGCTGCGTTGACGTCTGCGTGCGCGGTGTGTCCGCAACCGGTGCACCGGAAGACCGCTTGGCTATTGCGGTTTTCCGAGTCCACGTTGCGGCACACTGCGCACGTTTGCGACGTGTACGCAGCGGGCGCCTTCACGATCTCGCTGCCCGTGCAGCGCGCGGCGTTACGCAGGGCCAGTTCGAGCTTGTGCCAACCCTTATCGAGGATGGCGCGGTTCAGGCCCGACTTCTGGGCGACGTTCCGGCCGTGTTCTTCGACAGACCCGGACGCCGAGCTGATCATACTACGAGTACGCAGATCTTCGAGCGCGACCAGCGCGTTGCGGTCGGTGAGTTCGGCCGCGACCTGTGAGCAGAAGTCCGCGCGCCGGTCGCGCTCACGCCGCTTGATCCGGCGCATCGATTCGAGGGTCTTGCGACGGTTCGCGCTGCCGCACCTCTGCCGGGAGAGCTGCTGCTGCAACCTGCGGTACCGCTTAACCTCGCCAGACGAGATGAAGTCGCGATCGATGAGCTTGCCGTCGCTGGTCGCGACAGCAACGGCCACTCCCCGGTCGATACCGACTCCCGTACCGGGCATGGCGTGCTGCTCCGGGGTTTGCTCACCGTCGTCGACGAGGAACGACACGAACCAATCGGAGCCGTCGCGCGACACGGTCGCGGACCGCACGGCACCGCCGAGCTGGCAGGTCATGCGGAAATGCACCCACCCGAGCTTGGGGAGCTTTACCCGCCCCCACCGCTTGTTCAAGCGCTCAACCTCGATGAGCTTTCCCATCGGGAACCGGAACGACGGGTTCCAACGCTGCTTGCCGCGCCACTTCACCCGGAAGGTTCCGTGGTCCTTGCAGGCACGCTCCAGGTCTTTCAGCGTCTGCTGGAGGATGTGTGACGGCGCGGTCTTGAGCCAATCATGCTCGGTTTTGGCGTCGGCGAGCTGCCCGGCCTGCTCGTTGTAGTTCATCCAGGCACCGCGCTCGCGGTACCGGCGACGCTGGTCAAGGGCGGTGTTCCACACAGCACGGCAGATGTTGCCGAACTCCTCGCACTGCGCGGCCTGCGCAGTGGTGAGTTTCAAGCGGTAGCGGCGTTCTGAAAACATCGGTTCACCGCGCCTTCAGGTGGTCGACGAAGCGCCTGGTGGCTGACAGCGACGCACCGCCGACCGTGGCTGCGAAGTAGCTGTTGGTCCACAGCGTCGGCAGTTTCGACCGCAGCCACGGGAAGTCAATTCGCAGCACGCACGACCTACGACCCTTGACGGCCTTGACGAGCTTGTGCACGCCGTACTGCGGGTCGACTTCGACGATGAGATGAACGTGGTCCGGCATCGTTTCGAGCTCTACTAGCCACGCCCCCTTCGGTAGCCGCAGCCTGCCACCAGCCATAACAAGCCGGCCTGCGTTGTTGGTGAATCGCACAGCCTGACGACGATCACGATGAGACTTGTATCGAGGCACACCAACCGAGCACGCTCTTCCCACCAATGACTCGAAGTAGGACCGATATGCCCGATCGGCATCCCGCAAAGCCTGCTGCAAAATCGAAGCCGATACCTCGGCGAACCATCCACGTTTCGGCGTCTTCTTCGCATTAGTGATCAAACGCTTGGACAACTCCGACGCCGTCGGAAACATCTCACCCGCCGAATAGGCATCCCGACGCGCGGCGATGCGGTCGTTGAACACCACACGAGCGCACCCAAACGCCCGTACCAGCGCGGACTGCTGGCCCGGCGTCGGATACGGATGGAGGCGGCACCGAAGATACACACAGTGATCATCCGATCACCTGCTGACAAGGCCTCTTCCCTCGCCTCGGACTCGGCCACGGTCGCCGAGATCGCGGCCTGCTGGATCCTCACCAGCACTGGGTGCTTCGCCGCCGCCTATCGCACCGAGTACGGCTGCTCCCGTTCCGAAAAGCTGCAGAAGGAGGCGCCACACGCGTTGACTGTCGACATCGAGCTATCATTCGGGCGTGGTGGAAGAGGCTTTGCGCAGTTTGGATCGCTTGACCTTGCGGGAGCGCGCGCTGGTGGCGCTGCGCGAGGCGGTTCTGACCGGGCGGTACGGGCCGGGTGATCACCTCGGTGAGGTCGAGATCGCCTCGCAGCTGTCGATCAGCCGCGGCACGGTGCGCGAGGCGCTGCGCCATCTCCAGCAGGAAGGCCTGGTCACGCCCGGGGTTCGCGGCATGCTGCGGGTTCGCAGCCTGTCGGCTACCGAGATCGACGAGCTGTTCCGGGTCCGCTGCGCGCTGGAGGGCCAGGCGGTCGCCGAGATCGTCGAGTCGGACCGGCTGTCGCAGGTGGTCGGCGAGCTGCGCTCGGCGCTGGACAAGCTCGAGGCGGCCACCGGCGACCTCAGCGAGCAGCTGGAAGCCGACCTCGCCTTCCACGCCCAGCTCTGCGAGCTGTCGGGCAACTCGATCCTGCTCGACACCTGGCGCCACCTTGAGGGTCCGATCCGGGTGGTCGTGATGAGCGCGTCCACCGAGAACCGGCGCTTCCCGATGTCCGCCGACCACCACCGGCCGATAGTCGAGGCCGTCGAACGCGGCGACGCCCACACCGCCGTGCGCGTGCTCCGCGAGCACATGCAGGCCGCGGTCACGCTGCTCAACAGCAAGAGCTGAACCTGAGCGCGGGGCGGAAAATCCGTCCTTGACACGCCCCCGACCGGACTTATGATGACTGTCAACATTGACTGTTGACACTCAACATTCAGCCACCCGGTCAAGGAGGATCGCGATGGCAAGCTCCCCATCCCGGGCGTCGGTGCACGGCAGCCCGGAGAAGTTCAGAGTCGCCGTCGGCTGCGGGGTCGGCGCGACCATCGAGACCTACGACTTCATCGGCTTCGGAACCGCCGCCGCGCTCTACTTCGGCGACGCGTTCTTCCCCGGGTCCGACCCCCTGTCGGCCTCGCTGATGTCCTTCGCGACCCTCGGCGTCGGCTTCGCCGCGCGCCCGCTGGGCGGCATCATCGCAGGTCATCTTGGTGATCGGATCGGACGCAAGCCGGTGCTGGTGTCCTCGCTGCTGCTGATGGGCGTCGCCACCGTGCTCATCGGCTGCCTGCCCACCTACCAGCAGGTCGGTATCTGGGCGCCGGTGCTGCTGGTGGCCGTTCGCATCGTCCAGGGCCTCGCCTTCGGCGCGGAGTGGGGCGGCGCCATCCTGATGACCTTCGAGCACGCGCCCTGGCGCAAACGAGGTCTCTACACCGGCATCACCCAGGCCGGGTTCCCCGTCGGACTGCTGCTGGCGAACCTGGCGTTCCTGCTCAGCGCCGGACTCGGCGGCACGCTGACCTGGCGAGTCCCGTTCCTGCTCTCGGCGGTGCTGATCGTCGTAGGCGTCCTGATCCGCCTCAAGATCGACGAGTCGCCGGAGTTCGAGGAGCTCAAGGACTCCGGCGAGGTCGCGCGCAACCCGATCCTGGAGGTGCTGCGCGACGACTGGCGCAACGTGCTGCGCACGTTCTGCCTGCGCGTGGTCGAGACCGCGGGCTACGCGGTGTCGGTGACGTTCATGCTGTCCTACTTGGAGCTCGACACCTCGCCCACCTCGGGGTCTTTGAGCCTGCTGGCGCTGACCACGGCCGCGGGGGTCGGGATCCTGGCCACCGCGCTGTGGGGGCACTTCTCGGACGTCTTCGGCAGGCGCCCGATCTACCTGCTGGGATGCGTGGCCGCCGTGGCGTGGGGCGTGCCGATGTTCTTGATGGCCAACACCGGCTCCGCGGTGCTGATCGTGATCGCCTTCGTGATCAGCTACGCGATCTGCCAGAACTCGCTGGCAGGCGTCCAGGGCGCCTGGTTCTCGGAGCTGTTCGAGGCCAAGACCCGCACCGCCGGGGCATCGCTGGCCTACCAGATCTCCGCGGTCGTCTCGGGTTTCACGCCGATGATCGCCACCGCCCTGTACGCGCAGGCCGGCTGGCTCGGACCGGCGCTGCTGTTCAGCGGCTACGGCGTGCTGGGCCTGGTCGCGGCGGTGCTCACCCGCGAGACGTGGGGTCCTGTCCAGAAGGCGGAGGTCGCGGCGGTCGAGCGCGCCGCCACAGGCAAGGAGGAAGCAGTTGTCTGATCGAACGCGCAGGATCGCGGAGTCGGCGCGCCGCATCCGCAGGAACGCCCTGGACATGGGCGAGCTCCAGGGCCAGGGCTACATCGCCCAGGCGCTCGGGGTCGCCGACGTGCTGGCGGTGATGTACTCCGACCAGCTGCGGTTCCGGCCCGAAGACCCGGAGTGGGAGGACCGCGACCGGTTCCTGCTGTCCATCGGTCACTACGCGATCGCGCTGTACGCGGCGCTGGCCGAGGCCGGGGTGATCGACACCGACGAGCTGCAGACCTACGCCTCCGACGACTCGCGGCTGCCGATGTCGGCCATGGCCAGCTACACCCCCGGGGTGGAGATCTCCGGCGGCTCGCTCGGGCACGGACTCGGCGTGGCGGTCGGGATGTCGATCGGCTTGCGCCACAAGGGGAATCCGGCTCGGGTGTACAACCTGCTCTCGGACGGCGAGCTGGACGAGGGTTCCACCTGGGAAGCGGCGCTGGCCGCCTCGCACCACGGGTTGGACAACCTGATCGCCCTCGTCGACGTCAACGCGCTGCAGGCCGACGGCCCGACGGTCGACGTGCTGCGCACCGAGCCGATCCAGGCCAAGTGGGAGTCCTTCGGCTGGAACGCCGTCCGCGTGGACGGCAACGACATCGACGCCCTGGTGGCAGCGCTGGACGAGCTGCGCGCGCACCGCGGTTCGCCGTCGGTGCTGATCTGCGACACCCGGGTCGGCCGCGGTGTCCCGTTCCTGGAGACCCGGGAGAAGGCGCACTTCATGCGGGTCGAACCGCACGAGTGGCAACTGGCACGCGACCACCTGCAGGAGGCCGGCGCATGACGACCGCGACCAAGAAGGCCACCACGTCGGCGATGATCGCCTCGTTCGCCGACGAGGGCCTGAAGACCACCAAGGCCCCGTTCGGGTACGCGCTCGCCGGACTCGCCGAGCAGCGCCAGGACGTCGTGGGGCTCTCGGCGGATCTCGCCAAGTACACCGACATGCACGTCTTCCGCGAAGCCCACCCGGAGCGCTTCTTCCAGATGGGCATGGCCGAGCAGTCTCTGCTGGCGGCGGCCGCGGGGATGGCCGAGGTCGGCCTGACGCCCTTCGCCTCGACCTATTCGGTGTTCGCGACCCGGCGCGCCTACGACTTCCTGTGCTTGGACATCGCCGAGCCTGGGCTCAACGTCAACGTCATCGGCGGACTTCCGGGGCTGACCACCGGTTACGGTCCGAGCCACCAGGCCACCGAGGACGTCGCGATCCTGCGCGGCATCCCGGGGCTGACCATCGTGGACCCGTGCGACTCGGTGGACATCGAGCAGGCGGTCCCGCAGCTGGCCGATTCCCCCGGCCCCACCTACCTGAGGTTGCTGCGCGGTGCGGTGCCGACGGTGCTCGACGAGTACGACTACCGGTTCCAGCTGGGCAAGGCCGCTGAGCTGCGCACCGGCCGGGACGTGCTGATGATCTCCAGCGGGCTGATGACGATGCGCGCCCTGTCTGCGGCAGGCGAGCTCGCCGCCGATCACGTCGACGTGGCCGTGCTGCACGTGCCGACCATCAAACCCCTCGACCGGCGAGCGATCCTGGCCGCCGTCGGGCGGGACCGGCTGGTCGTGACGCTGGAGAACCACACGGTCGTCGGTGGTCTGGCCGAGTCCGTCGCGTCCTGCCTGGCCTTCGCCGGGGTCGCTGAGCGCATCGTGCCGATCGGCCTGCCCGACGAGTTCCTGGCCGCGGGGGCGCTGCCCACGCTGCACGACCGCTACGGGCTCTCGGTGCCGCAGATCCGCGAGCGCGTGCTCACCGAGCTCGGCTGACTCACCTAGGAGATCGCATGACCAACAACCGCACAGCCATCGTCACCGGAGCCGGTTCACGTCGCGGCATCGGGCAGGGCATCGCCCACGCGCTGGCCGGGCAGGGCTGGAACATCGCCGTCCTCGACGTCGACGAGGCCAGCGCGAAGGACACCGCCAACGCCGTCGCCGAGACGCACGCCGTGGCCGCGGTCAGCGCGGGCTGCGACGTGACCGACCGGGCAGCCGTGGACGCCGCCGTGTCCGTCGTGGAATCGGAGCTGCCGGAGATCGGTGCGCTGGTCAACAACGCCGGGATCACCTCACCCGTCCCGTTCCTGGAGGTCTCCGACGAGGAGTGGGACCGCGTCTTCGAGGTCAACGTCCGGGGAAGCTACCTGATGACCAAGCGTGTCGTCGGTGGCATGGCCGAGCGGGGCTTCGGCCGCGTCGTCAACCTCTCGTCGGTGTCGGCGGAGCGCGGCGGCGGGGTGTTCGGCGGCGTCGCCTACTCGGCGGCCAAGGCCGGACTGCTCGGGTTCTCCCGCGCGCTGGCCCGCGAACTGGGCCCGTCGGGTGTCACGGTGAACTCGGTGGCCCCGGGCCTGATCGACACCGACATCACGGCGGGCAAGCTCGACCCGGAGCGCAAGGCCGCGATGATCGCCGACATCCCGACTCGCCGCGCGGGCCGCGTGGCCGACGTCGCCGACGTCGTCGCGTTCCTGTGCCGACCGGAATCGGGCTACCTCACCGGTGTCACCTACGACATCAACGGCGGCTCGCACATCCACTGACCGGCCGGTGGGGTCCGCGCTTCGGCGCGGGCCCCACCGCTGGCATACTCCCGCCGGTGCGCAGGACGTTCCCCATCGCCGCCGTGTCGGCAGCGCTGCTGGCCGTGGTGCTCCTCGCGGGCCCGTCGATCACGCTGCACACCCAGGTGCTGAACCGCGAGACCTCCGGGGACGCGGGCGTGACCTACGAGCACTCGGGCGCACGGTGGTCCAGCGACCTCCTCCTGGTGAAGGTCCTCACGGTCACCGACACCCGCTGCGAACTCCGGCTGGGCCCCGACGCCGCGTCCTACCACTACCCCGTCGAACTCGCCTTCGGCTCCGAACCTCCGGCGCTGCGCGAGGTCACCTGGTTCCCCGACGCCGTCGAGATCACCGTCACCAGCGGAGAAACCCTCCGCGTCCCAGCCGACAACTTCCGCAGCGTCCGGTGACTCATCCCTCCCACCCGAGGGTCCCGAAGGAACGCGATTCGAGGTGACCGCGCAGGCCGGAGGCCGGGTAGCCGATGATGTCGCCGGGCAGCGCGTCGAGCGCGAACCACCCGAGCTCGTAGCACTTCTCAGGCTCCCGGTTCTGCCGGAGGTCGTTCTCGTCGATGCGAACCCCGACCTCCTCCCGCGCCTCCCGAACCGCGGCCTGGACCAGCGACTCCCCCGCATCGACCTTCCCCGAGGGAAGGTGCCACAACCCGTCCCCGAAGCTCCCGCGCCTGCGGCTGAGCAGCACACGCCCACCCCGCACCATGATCACGTGAGCATCGACCACCATCCGATGAACCACCACCCGATCCTCCCGCACCCCGAGTAGCACCAACGTCCCGACTTCCGCTGCGACCCGGGCTCAACCGAGCGCAGCTGACATGTCGGGCATCGCCAGTACGGTCCCGGCATGGACATCGGTTGCGACCCGACGCTCGACTGCGACGACGGCGGATCCCGAGGGCAACGAGTTCTGCGTGGGGCCCGGTCCGCGCTCATGAGGACCGGTGACGACGGGACTCGGCTGGTGGTTCTTCGCGGGCCTTCCGGCGCTGGGAAGTCCTCTGCGGCGCGCGCATTGCGTCGCCGGGCCGGTCGCGGCGTGGCCTTGGTGGAGCAGGACTACCTGCGCCGGATCCTGCTGCGCGAGCACGATCGGCCTGGTGGGGCGAACATCGAGTTGATCTCGAACACCGTTCGGTTCGCGCTGGATCGCGGGTTCCACGTGATCCTCGAAGGAATCCTGTCGGCTGCCCGCTACGGGGCGATGCTGCGTTCCCTCCGCGACGACCACGCGGGCCGGAGCTTCTTCTACTACTTCGACATCAGCTGGTCGGAGACCTTGCGGCGGCACGCGACGCGACCGAAGTCCGCGGAGTTCGGGGCCGCGGAGATGAGCGAGTGGTTCGACCAGGCGGGTCGGCTCGACCTGGTCGACGAACGCACTGTCTCCGAGACGCTCACCCTGGATGAGATCGTTGGACGAATTCAGCGAGAGGCTTTCTAGCGGTTGCAGGTGCCGCCGTCATTCGCCGAGCCGGACGACTCCTGCTGTCAGGCGCTTCACTCGGTCGGTGTCGCGGATGCCGTCGATCTCCACGATGCGGCCGTTCACCACGGTGAACGCCATGATCGACACCGGACGTCCGGACCTGGCGGTGACCACGCCCGGCAGGCCGTTGACGAGCACCGGGTGGAGCTCGGCACCGCGACTGGCGCGGGACTGCCGGGCGATCTTCTCCGCCCCTCGGTGCACCGCGGGCCGCCTTTCGCCGCCGTAGTCGGCGCGGAAGACGACGTCCGGGTCGAGCAACCGCACCAGCGCGTCGAAGTCACCGGCGTTCGCGGCGGTGAAGAACGCGTCCACGACCGCGCGCTGCCTGCCGATGTCCTGGTCAGGACTGGGTGGCGCGGCACCCCGGACGCGTCGCCGCGCGCGACTCGCGAGCTGCCGGGCCGCCACCGGGGTGCGGTCCACCAGCCGCGCGACCTCGTCGAAGGGCAGGTCGAACATGTCGTGCAGCACGAAGGCCAACCGCTCGGCCGGGCTGAGCGACTCCAGCACCACGAGCAGCGCGAGGCTGACCGAGTCGGCGAGCAGCGCCCGCTGCTCCGGATCCTCGCCCTCGACGGCGGAGACCACGGGGTCCGGCAGCGGGGTGGCGGCGGTGTCGACGAGCTCCTCGCGCCGACGGCGACGCGACCGCAGCAGGTGCAGCGCTTCGCGAGCGACGACCGTGGTCAGCCAGCCTTCGAGGTTGGCGATCTCGTCGGGCTCGGCTCGGCTGAGGCGCAGCCAGGCGTTCTGCACCGCGTCCTCGGCGTCGGTCACGGATCCGAGCATCCGGTAGGCCACCGCGCGCAGCTGCCCTCGCTGCTGCTCGAACCGCTGAACGAGCCGATCGTCTTCCGCCACCTGTCACACCGTCCCTCCGGCCGGGCTCATCACTGTGAACCCACCGATCCGCAGGATGTGACCACGAAGGAGAAGACCATGCCCGACAACGCCAGTGGTTTCGTCAGCGTCAGGTACATGGTCGATGACGTCGACAAGGCCGTCGACTTCTACGCGCGCCATCTCGGCTTCACCGTCCGGAACGATTTCGCGCCGGCGTTCGCCGACGTCACCAGGGGTGACCTCCGATTGCTGCTGAGCGGTCCGGCCAGCTCGGCGGGCCGGGCGATGCCGGACGGCGCGGTCCCCGGGCCCGGCGGGTGGAACCGGATCCACCTTATCGTCGACGACCTCGCCGCCGAGGTGGATCGGCTGCGCGCCGAAGGTGTTGATTTCCGCAATGACGTCATCAGCGGTCCGGGCGGTCAGCAGGTCCTGCTGCGCGATCCGTCGGGCAACGTGGTGGAGCTGTTCCAGGCCCGGTGACGCGTTGGCGCTGTTTCCCCGCCGTACTCAACGTATAGCGCACCCGGGGGCTTGCGGCAAGCCCCCGGGCATGCCGCAGAATCTCCGATCTGAAGCCGTGAGCTGCGAGGATGTCGCGGCACGGTGTGACCGGGGTTGAAAGATGATCGACGTCGTTGTCGCCGGTGCCGGTCCGACCGGTCTGATGCTGGCGGCGGAGCTGCGGCTGCACGGGGTGGGCGTGGTCGTGGTGGACAAGGCCGCGGAGCCCACGGACTTCGTGCGGGCGTTGGGTCTGCACGTGCGCAGCATCGAGGTCCTGGACCAGCGGGGCATGCTGGAGCGGTTCCTGGCCGAAGGGACGAAGTACCCGCTCGGAGGGTTCTTCGCCGCCGTCTCCAAGCCCGCGCCCGTGCGGCTGGACACCGCGCACGGCTACGTGCTGGGCATCCCGCAGACCACGACCGAGCGGCTGCTGGCCGAGCGAGCCGCGGAGCTGGGAGTTGACGTCCGGCGGGGCTGCGAGCTGGTCGGGCTCGATCAGGACGAGGACGGGGTGACCGCCGAGCTCGCGGACGGCTCGCGGTTGCGGGCGCACTACCTCGTCGGTTGCGATGGCGGTCGCAGCACCGTCCGCAAGCTGTGCGGCATCGGGTTCCCCGGCGAACCGTCCAGAGTGGACACCTTGCTCGGCGAGATGAAGGTGACCGCGTCACCGGAGACGATGGCCGCGGTGACCGACGAGGTCCGCAAGACCCAGAAGCGCTTCGGCGTCGGCCCTCTCGACGGCGAGTGGTGCCGGGTCGTCGTGCCCGCCGCCGGTGTGGCCCAGGACCGTTCGACGCCGCCGACACTCGAGGAGCTCACCGGTCGGCTGGAGGCGATCGCGGGCACCGACTTCGGCGCGCACTCCCCTCGCCGCCTCGCCCGCATCGGCGACGCGACCCGGCAGGCCGAGCGCTACCGCTCGGGTCGCGCGCTGCTCGCGGGCGATGCCGCGCACATCCACCCGCCGGTCGGCGGCCAGGGGCTCAACCTCGGTCTCCAAGACGCGTTCAACCTCGGCTGGAAGCTCGCCGCGGAGATCGCCGGGTGGGCACCGGCGGACCTGCTCGACAGCTACCAGGACGAACGGCACCCGGTGGCCGCCGCCGTCCTGGACAACACGCGCGCGCAGATGCAGCTGATGGCCACCGACCCGGGCGCGCGGGCGGTGCGGCGGCTGGTGTCGGAGCTGATGGACTTCGACGAGGTCAACCGGCACCTGACCGAGAAGATCATCGCGCTCGACGTGCGCTACGACTTCGGCGGGGAGCACGACCTGGTCGGCAGGCGCATGCGCGATGTCGAGCTCGGGCCGGGTCGCCTCTACGAGCTGATGCGAGCCGGGCGCGGACTGCTGCTCGACCGGACCGGCGAGCTCTCGGTCGACGGCTGAGACGACCGGGTCGATCACGTCGGCGTCGGCGACGAGCTCGACCTGCCCGCCGTCCTGCTGCGCCCGGACGGTCACGTGGCGTGGGTCGGAGACGATCAGCAGGACCTCCTCCCCCACCTGTCGACGTGGTTCGGGAAGTGACTCATTTCTCCCGTCGACACGCCCATGTTGGTGTCGGTGGACGAGTCAGACCCAAGATGTAGAGTGTCGCTCGCTGGTGGTTCACCGGGCCCGCGCGGGTCCGGTGTGGCAACAGGGAACCCGGTGCGAATCCGGGACTGCCCCGCAGCGGTGAACGGGAACGACCGCCGTCATCACGCACTGGATGCCACGCGTCCGGGAAGCGACGGCCAGTAGGACCGGTCTTGCAGACGAGACCGGACGCCCGTGAGTCCGAAGACCTGCCATCGGCGCGCGCACGCCCGTGCGCGCCGTCCGGGACCTCGCGGGAGGGTCCACGCGGACATGCGATGGTCTTCGCTTCCGTCGCGTCCTCGCGTGCTGCCGCCGGTTCCGGGCATTCCTTCCGAGCTCGCGAGGAGAGAGTCCCGGTGACCGACACCGCACTGTCCGAACCCATCCCGCTCACCGGCGGCCGCGTGTCCACTGTGGTCGAGCAGTCCTGCGCGGGACTCGCCGACGTGGACCCGTCGGCGGTGCTCGCCGAGGTCGAGCGCAACGTCTACCCCGGCATCGGCGACGCCGAACTCGGCGAGGCGCTGATCATGTCGGCGCGCACGCTGGTGGAGTCCGAGCCGAACTACTCCCTGGTCACCGCCCGGCTGCTGCTGGACAAGCTGCGCGGCGAAGCGCTGAGCCACCTGGCCGGTGCGCCGCAGCAGACCGACCAGGAGCAGATGCGCGACCGCTACGCCTCCTACTTCACCGACTACGTGCGGAGGGGCATCGAGCTGGGCCGGCTCGACCCGGAGCTGGCCCGCTTCGACCTGTCCCGGCTGGGCGCGGCGCTGGAGGCCGAGCGCGATCTCGCCTTCGACTTCCTGGGGCTGCAGACCCTCTACGACCGGTACTTCCTGCACCACGACGGCGTCCGCTTCGAGCTGCCGCAGGCGTTCTTCATGCGGGTGGCGATGGGCCTCGCGCTGCGCGAGGACGACCGCGACGCGCGTGCCATCGAGTTCTACCGGCTGCTGTCGTCGTTCGACTTCATGTGCTCGACGCCGACGCTGTTCAACTCCGGCACGACCCGCCCGCAGCTGTCGTCGTGCTTCCTGACCACTGTGGACGACGACCTCCAGTCGATCTTCAGCTCCTACCGCAACAACGCGCTGCTGGCCAAGTACTCGGGCGGGCTGGGCAACGACTGGACACCGGTGCGCGGCATCGGCGCCCACATCCACGGCACCAACGGCGAGTCGCAGGGGGTGGTGCCGTTCCTGAAGATCGCCAACGACACGGCGGTGGCGGTCAACCAGGGCGGCAAGCGCAAGGGCGCGGTGTGCGCGTACCTGGAGACCTGGCACATCGATGTCGAGGAATTCCTGGACCTGCGCAAGAACACCGGCGACGACCGCAGGCGCACCCACGACATGAACACCGCGAACTGGGTGCCCGACGAGTTCCTGCGCCGCGTCGAGGCCGACGAGCCCTGGACGCTGTTCTCCCCGGATGAGACGCCCGAACTGCACGAGCTCTACGGCTCGGCGTTCGCCGAGCGCTACCGGGACTACGAGGCGGCGGCCGATCGCGGCGAGATCCGCGTGTTCCGGCGGGTGCGGGCGGTGGAGCTGTGGCGGCGGATGCTGACCATGCTGTTCGAGACGGGGCACCCGTGGATCACCTTCAAGGACCCGTGCAACCTGCGCTCGCCGCAGCAGCACACCGGCGTGGTGCACTCGTCGAACCTGTGCACCGAGATCACCCTGAACACCGCCGCCGACGAGGTCGCGGTGTGCAACCTGGGGTCGGTGAACCTCGCCCGGCACGTCACCGCCGACGGCCTGGACCGCGACCGGCTCGCTGCGACCGTGCGCACGGCCGTGCGGATGCTGGACAACGTCATCGACATCAACTTCTACACGATCCCCGAGGCCGAGCGCTCCAACAGCCGGCACCGGCCGGTGGGGCTAGGTCTGATGGGATTCTCCGACGCGCTGCTGAAGCTGCGGATCCCGATGTCGTCGGATGACGCCGTGGAGTTCGCCGACCGCAGCATGGAGGAGATCAGCTACCACGCCATCGATGCCTCCAGCCGGCTCGCCGAGGAGCGCGGGCGCTACGCCTCGTTCGAGGGCTCGCTGTGGAGCCGGGGAATCCTGCCGCTCGACTCGCAGGAGTTCGTTCAGGAAGCCCGCGGGAGCGCGGATCTGGACCGGAGCTCGACGCTGGACTGGTCGTCGCTGCGGGAGCGGGTACGCGGCAGCGGCATGCGCAACTCCAACGTGATGGCCATCGCGCCGACCGCGACCATCGCCAACATCTGCGGCGTCGGTCAGTCGATCGAACCGCTGTACCGCAACCTGTTCGTCAAGTCGAACATGTCCGGCGACTTCACCGTCGTCAACCCGCACCTGGTGGCCGACCTCAAGCGGGACGGGCTGTGGGACGAGGCGATGGTGGCGGACCTGAAGTTCTACGACGGCTCGCTCGGGCCGATCGACCGCGTCCCGGACGAGCTGAAAGCCCTCTACGCCACGGCGTTCGAGATCGAGCCGCGCTGGCTGGTCGAGGCCGCGGCCCGCAGGCAGAAGTGGATCGACCAGGCGCAGTCGCTGAACCTGTACCTGGCCACGCCCAGCGGGCGCAAGCTCGACGAGCTCTACCGGCTGGCCTGGCGCAAGGGCCTCAAGACGACCTACTACCTGCGCTCGTCCAGCGCGACCCACGTGGAGAAGTCCACGCTGCGCGGTACCGACGGCAAGCTCAACGCCGTTCCCGCGGCGGCCTGCTCGGTCGAGGACCCCGATTGCGAGGCCTGCCAGTGATCCCCCAGGAGAAGGAGCTCATGAGCACCACCACCGGACTCGGCACCATCGACCGCGACGGCGGGCGGGTCGACGTCTCCGAGAAGGCGATGATCAACTCCCGGGCGGACGTCAACCAGCTGCTGCCGCTGAAGTACGGCTGGGCCTGGGACAAGTACCTGGCGGGGTGCAACAACCACTGGATGCCCACCGAGGTGTCGATGCAGGCCGACATCGCGCTGTGGAAGTCCCGCGACGGGCTCACCGAGGACGAGCGCACCATGCTCAAGCGCAACCTCGGGTTCTTCGCGACCGCGGAATCGTTGGTGGCCAACAACATCGTGCTCGCGGTCTACCGGCATCTCACCAACCCGGAGTGCCGGCAGTACCTGCTGCGGCAGGCCTTCGAGGAGGCCGTGCACACCCACACGTTCCAGTACATCTGCGAGAGCCTGGGGCTCGACGAGGGCGAGCTGTTCAACGCCTACCGGGAGATCCCGTCGATCGCCGACAAGGACGCGTGGGCGCTGCGCTACACCCAGAACCTGGAGAACCCGGAGTTCACGACCGGCACGCCGGAGGCCGATCAGGCGTTCCTGCGCGACCTCATCGCGTTCTACGTGATCTTCGAGGGCATGTGGTTCTACACCGGGTTCGCGCAGATCCTGTCGCTGGGCAGGCGCAACAAGATGGTCGGGATCGCCGAGCAGTACCAGTACATCCTGCGCGACGAGTCGATCCACCTGAACTTCGGCATCGACTGCATCAACCAGATCAAGCTGGAGAACCCGCACCTGTGGACCGCTGAGTTCCAGCAGGAGGCGCGCACGATGCTCCGCGAGGCCTGCGAGCTGGAGAACGCCTACGGCCGGGACACCATGCCCCGCGGGATGCTCGGGCTGAACTCCGAGGTGTGCGAGCAGTACATGCGGTTCATCACCAACCGCCGCTGCGCGCAGCTCGGCCTGGAGCCGGTCTTCCCGGAGACCGACAACCCGTTCCCGTGGATGTCGGAGACGATGGATCTGAAGAAGGAGAAGAACTTCTTCGAGACCCGGGTGACGGAGTACCAGTCGGGCGCGGCGCTCACCTGGGACTGACGCACCCGGGGGCGGTTCGGGTCCGAACCGACCGGACTTCGATCACCGACGGTTCGGACCAGAACTGCCCTCCGGATCAGGGGCGGGTGCGGTGGGCTGCGTCGGTCATGTTGCGCAGCGCCGGTTCGACCTGCGGGTAGTCGCGGGTCTTGAGACCGCAGTCCGGGTTGACCCACAACCGGTCGGCCGGGACGGCCTTGAGGGCGGCCCGCAGGAGTTCCTCCATCTCCTCCTCGTCCGGCACTCGGGGTGAGTGGATGTCGTAGACGCCCGGCCCCACGCCCCGGTCGAAACCGACCTCGTTGAGGTCGGCGAGGACCTCCATGCGGGAGCGGGCAGCCTCGATGCTGGTGACGTCGGCATCGAGCGCCACGATCGCGTCGATGACGTCGCCGAACTCCGAGTAGCACAGGTGGGTGTGGATCTGGGTCGCCTCGGCGATCCCGGAGGTGGCCAGGCGGAACGACTCCACCGCCCACTCCAGGTAGGCCGGTCGCTGCTCGGCCCGCAGCGGCAGCAGCTCGCGCAGCGCGGGCTCGTCGACCTGCACCACGCGGATACCGGCGGCCTCCAGGTCGCGGACCTCGTCGCGGATGGCGAGCGCGACCTGCCGGGCGGTGTCGGCCTGCGGCTGGTCGTCGCGGACGAACGACCACGCCAGCATCGTGACGGGCCCGGTCAGCATTCCCTTGACCGGCTTGTCGGTGAGCCGCTGCGCGTGCGCCGCCCACTCGAAGGTCATCGGGTCCGGTCGCCGCACGTCGCCGAACAGGATCGGCGGCCGCACGCACCGGGAGCCGTAGGACTGCACCCACCCGTTGTCGGTGGCGGCGAAACCGTCGAGCTGCTCGGCGAAGTACTGCACCATGTCGTTGCGCTCGGGTTCGCCGTGCACCAGCACGTCCAGGCCGATGTCCTCCTGCAGCGCGATGACCCGCTCGACCTCGTCGCGCATCCGCTGCCGGTAGGTGGCCGCGTCGATGCGCCCGGCGCGCAGCGCGGCCCGCGCCTTGCGGACGTCGGTGGTCTGCGGGAACGATCCGATCGTGGTGGTCGGCAGCGGCGGCAGGCGGAGCGACTTCTGCTGCGCTTCCCGCCGCTTCGCGTAATGGGTGCGACGGGAGTCCTGGGGGCGCAGCGAGTCGAGTCGCGCGCGAACGCGGTTGTCGCGCACCCGCTCCGCCCGCACCCGGTCGGCCACCGCCGCTCGCGCCTCGATCAGCTCGGTCTCGACGACCTCGCGGCCCTCGCGCAACGCCCGTCCGAGGGTGACGACCTCGCGGACCTTCTGCGCGGCGAACGACAGCCACGGCTTGACCTGCGGATCCAGATTGGTCTCGGCCTCGACGTCGTAGGGCACGTGCAGCAGCGAGCAGGACGTGCCGATGCTCACCTCACCGGCCGAGCCGAGCAGCGTCGCCGCCGCCGTCATGCACCGGTCGAGGTCGGCGCGCCAGATGTTGCGGCCGTCGATCACCCCCGCGACCAGCGACTTGTCCCGCAATCCGGGCGTGGCGGCGACTCGGTCCGCAGTGGACGGATCGGTGACCAGGTCCAGGGCGACGCCCTCGATCGGCGCGGCGGCGAGAACGCCGAGCGCGTCACCGGGATCACCGAAGTAGCAGGCGGTGAGGATCGCGGGGCGTTCGGCGAGGTCGCCGAGGCGCCGGTAGGTGTTGCGCAGCGCCTCGAGCTCCTGCGGCGTGCGGTCGGCGGCCAGCGCGGGCTCGTCGAGCTGCACCCACCGGGCACCGGCCCGGTGGAGTTCACCGAGCAGCTGCTCGTAGGCGTCGGTGAGTTCGGCGAGCTTGTCCAGCGGGTCGAAGCCCTCTTCGGAAGGTTTGGACAGCAGCAGGAAGGTCAGCGGCCCCACCAGCACCGGCCGGGTCTCCACCCCGAGCTCGCGCGCCTGGAGGAACTGCTCGACGGCGGTGCGGTCGGTGAGCGAGAAGCGCGTGTCCGGGCCGATTTCGGGGACCAGGTAGTGGTAGTTGGTGTCGAACCACTTCGTCATCTCCAGCGGCGGCACGGCCTCGGTACCGCGGGCCATGGCGAAGTAGGTGTCCAGCGCGCCGAGCCCCAGCTCGGCGTAGCGGCGCGGAACGGCGCCGAAGGTGACGGCGGTGTCCAGGACGTGGTCGTAGTAGGAGAACGTGTTGCCCGGCACCGAGTCGAGGCCGGCTTCGGCCAGACCTCGCCAGGTGTCCTCCCGCAGCCGGCGCGCGACCTCCCGCAGGTCCGCTTCGCCGCTGCGGCCCGCCCAGTAGGACTCCAGGGCGCGCTTGAGCTCCCGGTGCGGTCCGATCCGGGGATGTCCGAGTACGGTGGATCCGATCTTGCTGGTCAACGCTCTCTCCTCGCGAGCTCGACGTGATCGGTCGAGGACTTCGCGACGGGCACGCGCCGACCAGCGGACGCACGTCGCCCGCTGATCGTCCGCCAGGCCCTCCCGCGAGACCTCGGACCAGCGCGCACCGTCGGTGCGCGCGCGGGTGGCAGGTCTTCGGACTCGCGGGCACCCGGTCTCGTCTGCAAGACCGGTCCTACTGGCCGTCGCTTCCCGGACGCGTGACGTCCAGTGCTCATGACGGCGGTCGTTCCCGCTCACCGCTGCGGGGCAGTCCCGGATTCGCACCGGGTTCCCTCTTGCCTCGTCCCATCGCGCTCAACCGCTCGACCGGACGAACCACCAGCACCCTCAGGCTAACCATCCGCGGGCACGAAACAACCCCGCGCAGCTCCCGGCGGGGTCCCCGTCTCGGCTCTGAGCTCCCGTTCGACACCCGGAGGAGATCCCGATCACGCCGTGCTCAGCCGGTCTTGGCGGCACCGATGGTGAAGGGCGTGCCGAACGGGTCCTTGATCTCGGCGATGCGGCCGTAGGCCATGTCGTAGGGCGGCTGGACCACGCCGCCCGCGCCGGCGGCGCGTCGTGCGGTGGCGTCGGCGTCGTCGACCATGAACAGCGTGCCCCAGGACGAAGCGGTGGCCGACGGGTCGCCGAAGATGCCGCCGATCTCGTGGCCGTCGGGGCGGCGCAGGAACGTGAAGTCACCTTCGCCGAGGTGCCCTTCGCTGTCCGTGCTCAAGCCGAAGACCTTCGAGTAGAACTCGCGCGCCGGCCCCGGGTCCGGGGTGACGAGATCGTTGCGCAGCAACGTGTTCGGCTCGTTGACGAGGCGGGCCCCGATGTGGCGATTGCCGTGCCAGAGCCCGAACTGCCCGCCGACCGGGTCCTTGAGGATCGCCATCCGACCCTTGTCCATCACGTCCATGGGCGGGGTGATCACCTGACCGTCGGCGGCCTCCGCCTTGGACACGGTGCCGGCGACGTCATCGGTGGCGAAGTAGACGTTCCACCAGAACTCGGTCGCTCCCGGGTCGTGGTGGGGCATGAGCGCGGCGACTTCCCTGCCCCGGAGCAGGCACATCGTGTAGCGGCCCATCTCCTCGGACCCCACGTCGAACTCCCATCCGAAGACGGCGCCGTAGAACTGCATCGCACGATCGAGGTCCGGGATCCCCAGATCGATCCACGCGGGCGTCCCGTTGGGCTGCACCGCAATCACTTCCGCCATGACTCCTCCTCCGCTTCCGGGAACTGCCACGACGGTAACCAGCAGCCCCGACAAATCGCCTACCGAGCGCGGGAGCGTCACCCCGGGTGACGCGGACGAGCTCTCAGGACTTGATCGGGGACCACGCCCGCAGCCACGTGTCGGGATTGCTGAGGTCAGGGGTGGCCGTCGCGTTGCGCACGACCGGAACGCGCATCAGCACCCCGAAGTTGTCCGGGTCGACGATCCGGTGCTTGAGCCGCTCGTGGTTGCGCTCGCGCAGCTCGGGGTCGGTCAGGCAGCGGACCGCGCCGAACCCGCCGCGGGTGAACACACCGCTGCACAAGGTCAGGCTGCGCCGCACGTTGTAGGGGTTCGGGAAGCGCGCCAGCATCCCCACGTCCTCGATCAACCGGTCGTCGTGCAGCGTCGGGCGGTACTGCCGGGACTCCTCGGCGACCTCGAAGACCTCCCCGTGCCCGAGGTCGTCGACCTCGACCTGGCGCACCGGCAGGCCGAAGCGCACCTGGCGCCGCATCGGGTTCATCGCCGGGCTGCCCAGCAGCACCAGGTGCGCCTGCAGGTCGTGGGGGTCGATGCGGCGGGCGATGTCGAACCGCACGTCCGAGGCGGGGTTCAGCGCCCGGACGTGCCCGTAGAGCTCGATCAACGAGTCCCCGTCGGCGTAGGAGGACATCCCGATGTAGTTGCGCCGCTCGGGCGAGGCCAGCGGCGAGAGGTTCCGAGCCGGAACGCGCCCGGTGAGGATGCGCACCGGGCCGCCGTCGGGGAACCTCCAGAAGTCCGAGAACCCCTGCGCCGAGGCGGGTTCCTCCGCGTGGGACCGCAGCGCGTCGAGCTCCTCCTTGAGCGTCGCCCGGAGCAGGCGCTCCTGCTCGGTGAGCGAGGCCGTCGAGGGCAGTTTCCCGTTCCTCGAGGGGTTCTCGGACGCGAAGAAGGTCGCGTAGTCGCCGAGCCGGGGCGGTGGCGGCACCTTCACGCCGCCTTCCCACTGCGAGACGCTGGAGACGGCTACGCCGAGCACCCGCGCCAGCTTCCCCTGGGTCAGGCCGTGTGCCTGGCGCAGCTCCCGCAGCCGTGCGCCGAGTCCGGCCCGCTGTGCGCTCACCATCGCCGCCTCCTCGCGATCAGGACTTCGGTGCCCACTCGTAGAGCCGGTTCGCCGGGTTCTGCAGGTCGGGTGTGCCGGTCACGTGCCGCATCACCGGAACCCGCATCAGCACCCCGAAGCGGTCGAGGTCCTCGACGTTGTCGTGGAGGTAGGCGAGGTTGCGGACCTTGGCCTGCGGATCGGTCAGGCAGCGCACCGCGCCGAAGCCTCCTCTGGTGAACACCCCGCTGCAGAAGGTGAGCGTGCGGCGAATGTTGTTCGGGTTCGGGATCCGCGCGAGCATTCCGACGTCCTCGACGAGCTGATCGCCGCGGAAGCCCGGTTTGAGCCTGCGCTCGCCGTCGATCTCGAACACCGAACCGTCGGGGACGTCCTCGTCGGGGACCTGCCGGACCGGCCACTCGGCGGTCAGCCACTCCACCCACGGGTTGGCCGCGCCGCTGCCCAGGAACACCAGGTGGGCGCGCAGGTCGTCGTCGCCGAGGTTCTCGAGCCGGATCTCCACCTCGGAACGCGGGTTGGCCGCGCGCACCGTCCCGAACAGCTCCACCGCGGCGTCGAGGTCGGCGCAGCGGGCCAGCGACAGGAAGTTCGGCTCGCTGGGGGTGCCCAGCGGCGACCAGTGCTTCTCGCTGAGCCCGCCGGTGACGATGAGGACCCGCCCCCCGTCGGGGAAGTGCCAGAAGTCCTGCCCCGCTTCGACTTCCACGGGTCCGCGCATCTCGTCCAGCGCCGTTCGCAGGTGGTCGAGCTCCCGCTTGAGCCGCAGGCGTTCTTCGCGCTGCTCGCCGGTGAGCTGGTTCTCCGGTGGAACACCTCCGGTGGTGGCGCCCGCGGCGAAGAACGTCGCGTAATCGGCCAATCGGGTGAGCGGAGGGAGTTTCGCCCCGCTCTCCCAGGAGGAGATGCTCGACACCGCGACTCCGAGGGACCGGCCCAGTCGAAGTTGCGTCATACCGCGGGATTCGCGCAGCTCGCGAAGTCGCGAGCCGAGCCGTCCGGTTCCGCCCTGGTTCCCGGGACGGGCCATCGCGCCGTCTCCTTCACTCCGTTCGGATAATTTCACCAAACTTCACTGAACCGCTGAAGACCAGCAGATACTGACACCTCGGGGGCATAACGGCAAGTCGCTGCCCCACAAAGACATTGACGGTCTGTTGGAGTGATCGCATACTGACGGCGTCGCGTTTCACTCGGCGGAGAAGAACTTCAACGAAGAAGTGAAATTTCACCGCGCGGAGCGGGCGCTCGGCGTCTCGGATCCATCGGAGGCGCGGCCGACGGATCGTCGGCCGGACATGCGAACGCCCCCGGAAATCGTTTGGCCACGACCGGGGGCGCTGCGCGCACTCACGATCACCCTCACAACGGGAAACACCCGTGAAGGGAGCTCGCATGTTCACAATACTCCCGGAGGTGCTAGCGGCAAACGACCCACCGGTCGTCACCCCTGACACCGTTTCCTCCGTCCTGCAAGGAATGCTGATCGGCATCCTGGTCGCGCTGTTCGCGGCGGCGGTGGTGCTGGCCCGGGCGATGTCCGGCCTGGCGACCATCGCCCGGTCGGTGCTCGGCCCGCCCGCGGCCGTGTTCACCGTGCTGTCGGTGCTCGCCCTCGTCCTCCTCGCCGGGAACGCAGGGGCCGTTCCATGATCCACCGACCCGATCCGCACCTGGCGGGCCCGCCGAACCTCGGGTCCGCCTCCGGTGCGATCGGAGCACGGACCTGCGAGTTCGCCGCGGAAGGCAACTCGTCGGTAACAGATCGGACCGACCCCTCCCGATTTGTCCGAACCTCATTGCGCGGGTGCGTGACCTCGATTACGTTCCGGCCCATGCCTGCCGCGATCTCCTCAGAATTCCGCTCGGTCCCCGACATGCTGCGCGATCGCGTCCAGCGGTCGGGCGACAGCGAAGCGTTCCGCTACCCGGAAGGCGAGCAGTGGCGCTCGCTGACCTGGTCGCAGACCTGGGAAAGGGCGCGGGCGATCGCGCTGGGCCTGCACGCGATCGGCCTGGGGTCGCAGCAGCGGTGCGGGATCCTGGCCGGCACGCGGATGGACTGGATCCTCGCCGACATGGGCGTGATGTGCGCCGGCGGCGCCACCACGACGATCTACCCCACCACCACGGCCGAGGGCTGCGCCTACATCATCTCCGACTCCGGTTCGACGATCGTCTTCGCCGAGGACGACGAGCAGATCGCCAAGCTGCGCGAGCAGCGGGAGAACCTGCCCGAGCTGACCCGCGTCATCACCTTCGACGGCACCGCTGACGGCGACTGGGTGCTGAGCCTGGCCGACCTGGAGGCCCAGGGCCGCGCCGAGCACGAGGCCGAGCCGGAGCTGTTCGACCAGCTCGTCGAAGCGGTCGGCATCGACGACCTGGCGACGCTCATCTACACCTCCGGCACCACCGGCAACCCCAAGGGCGTGCGGCTCGCCCAGTCGAACTGGGTCTACGTGGCCGAGGCGATGCACGCCACCGGCGAGATGACCGCCGAGGACGTGCAGTACCTGTGGCTGCCGCTGTCGCACGTGTTCGGCAAGGTCCTGCAGGTCGGCCAGATCCGCACCGGCTACCTGACCGCGGTGGACGGCCGGATCGACAAGATCGTGGACAACCTCGGCGAGGTGCGGCCGACGTTCGTGGCCGGGGCGCCGCGGATCTTCGAGAAGATCTACAACAAGGTCGTCGTGCAGGCCAAGGAGGGCGGCGAGCTCAAGTACAAGATCTTCCGCTGGGCCTGCGCGGTGGGCCTGGAGATCTCCCGGCTCCAGCAGGACGGGCAGCAGCCGGGCCTGGGGCTGAAGGTCCAGTACGCGGTCGCCGACAAGCTCGTGTTCTCCAAGCTGCGCGAGAAGTTCGGCGGCAGGTTGCGGTTCTTCATCTCCGGGAGCGCCGCGCTGGCACCGGACATCGCTCGCTTCTTCCACGCCGCGGGCGTGCTGATCGCCGAGGGCTACGGGCTGACCGAGACCACCGCGGCCAGCTTCGTCAACCGCACCAACGACTTCCGCATCGGGACCGTGGGCCAGCCGCTGCCCGGCACCGAGGTCCGCATCGCCGAGGACGGCGAGGTGCTGCTGCGCGGCGGCGGTGTGATGCGGGGTTACCACAACATGCCGGAGGCGACCGCCGAGGTGCTCACGGCCGAGGGGTGGTTCCACACCGGTGACATCGGCGAGCTCGACGACCAGGGCCGGTTGCGCATCACCGACCGCAAGAAGGACCTGATCAAGACCTCCGGCGGCAAGTACGTGGCGCCGCAGTCGGTGGAGGGCAAGTTCAAGGCGCTGTGCCCCTACGTCAGCAACGTGGTGGTCTTCGGCGACAAGCGGCCCTACTGCGCCGCGCTGGTGACCCTCGACGAGGAGTCGATCGTCGAGTGGGCGCAGGCCAACGACCTGGGCGGGCTGTCCTACGCGGAGCTGGCCGCGCACCCCAAGGCGCACGAGATGGTGGCCGCCGCGGTCGAGGACCTCAACGCGACGCTGAACCGGCACGAGACGATCAAGAAGTTCACGATCCTGCCGCGCGAGCTGACCATCGAGCACAACGAGGTCACGCCGAGCCTGAAGATCAAGCGGAAGGCCGTGGCGGACAACCACGTCGAGGCCCTCGAGGAGCTGTACCCGAACACGGTGGAGACGCTGTAGGGAATCGCGCGAACGGGCCACGCCGATGAGGCCAGATCCTCCGGCGTGGCCCTTTCGCATGTCGGTGGGCGGTCGCACCATCTACAGACGTGTCGAGACTTGGCCGCCTGTGGAAGGGCGCGGTGCGAACGTGGGAGGTGTGCCGCGAGGCCGAGGAGCGCAGGCAGTTGCTGTGCCGGCCGTGGGAGGAGCAGATCCTGCACTGGTCGCGGCAGGAGGACGGCTGGGTGCTGCACGGCGAGTACCTGCCGCCCGACACGCGCTGGCGCTACGGCTCCACCAAGTGGGGCTGGTGCCCCCGGGCCGACGGCTGATCGCAACGGCTTCGGCGAAACGGGACCACTACTCCGTCAGCGTGGCATGTGTTGTGCCTACCGATCAGTAGCCTTACTGTACAGGAATGAACAGGACTGGACAGGTTCCCTTCGGGAAACGTGACCGGTTGATCGCCGAGCTCACCGAGCAGATCCGCTCGGGGCGGCTCGCGCGCGGTGAGCAGTTGCCGGGCGAGAACCAGATCGCGGAGAAGTACCAGGTCAGCCGGGGCACCGTGCGCAGCGCCCTGTCGGAGTTGCAGCGCCAGGAGCTCATCGCCACTCGCAGCGGCGTCGGCTCCTTCGTCGCCTTCGACGGGGTCACGCTCGACCAGACGGTCGGCTGGGCCACCGCGCTCGCCGACTCCGGGTTCGACATCAGCACCGAGCTGCTGGGCATCGAGCTCACCACCGACGCCGAGCTCACCGAGCGCTTCGGGCTCGACGAGTTCATCGCCATACGCCGCCTGCGCCGGGACCGGGCCGTCGGACCGGTGTCGGTGGAGACCTCCCTGATCCCGGCGATCGGAGAACTGCGCGAGCTGCCCGAGGAGGGGCTGCTCGAAGGCTCCATAACAGCCACCCTGCTCTCGGCCGGGCTGGTCGCCGGCTCCGGCGACCAGCGCATCGGCACCCACGCGCTGTCGGCCCGGATGGCCGCGCTGCTCGAACGCCCCGAGGGCGAGCTGTTCCTGCAGGCGGTGCGCACCAGCGTCACCGCCGACGGCCAGCTCGTCGAGCAGGTCACCAGCCTGCTCGACCCGAACCGGTTCCAGTTCCACCTGACGTTTGGCCGCCCATGAGCACACGCGACCGCGCGCTCGGCGCTTTCTACGGACTGGCGATCGGCGATGCCCTGGGCATGCCGACGCAATCGATGTCCCGCGAGGACATCGTCACCCACTACGGCTTCATCCGATCGCTGCGCGACGCCGTCGCCGAGCAGCCGATCTCCCCGAACCTGCCCGCCGGGACCATCACCGATGACACCGAGCAGGCCGTGCTCGTCGCCGACCTGCTCATCGGTGGCTCCGGCACGATCGACCCGATGGTCTTCGGGAAGGGGCTGCTGGACTGGGAAGCCGGGATGGTCGCGAGGGGCCTGGCGGACCTGCTCGGGCCGTCCACCAAGCGCGCGCTGAAGCTGCTCGAATCCGGCACCGATCCGGAGGAGGCCGGCCGCGGCGGCACCACCAACGGCGCGGCCATGCGCATCACCCCGGTCGCCATCGCCACGCCCCCCGAGCTCGGCGGTCTCGTGGAGGCGGTCGCGGCGGCCAGCAAGCTCACGCACAACACCAACGTCGGCATCGCGGGCGCATCCGCCGTGGCCGCCGCCGTGTCGGCGGGCATCGACGGCGCCGACCTGTCGACCGCGCTCGACCAGGGCGAGCACGCCGCCGCGCTCGGCGCCCGCAAGGGCTGGTGGTGCGCGGGTGGCGACATCGCCTGCCGAATCCGGTGGGCTCGTCGCTGGGTTCGGGGCATGGACCGAACCACTCTGTCCTACGCTGTTTCCAAGGTCATCGGAACGTCCGTCGCCGTCCAGGAGTCGATGGTCGCCGCCTTCGCCCTCGCCGAAGCGCTGGGGGACACACCGGTCGAGGCGCTGACCACGGCCGCGGGTCTCGGCGGTGACACCGATACGATCGCCGCCGTGCTCGGCGCGATCCTCGGTGCGCAGCACGGGCTTTCCGGTTTCCCCGTGGACCTGCTCACCAAGGTGCGCGAGGTCAACGCCCTCGACCTCGAACCGGCCGTGGACGGCCTGCTCGAATTGAGAAGATCCAGCAGCTGAAGGAGATCGCATGGTCCGCGCGGCCGAGAACGCGGAAAGCGCCCTGGAGACTCGGGGGATCGAGCCGGTCCCGGAGGAGGAGCGCACCGGTCATCCGATGCAGCTGTTCTGGGTCTGGTTCGCCGCCAACATCTCGATCCTGGGCTTACCCCTGGGCGCGACGCTCGTCGCCGAAGGTCTGGCGTTCTGGCAGGCGGCGATCGTCGCGGTGATCGGCTCGGTCGGCTCGTTCGCGATCGTCGGCGTGGTCTCGATCGCCGGACGACGCGGCGGCGCACCGGGTTTGACGCTCTCCCGCGCGGTCTTCGGCGTGCACGGCAACGCCGGGCCGACCGTGGTGTCGCTGATCTCCCGCCTGGGCTGGGAGACCGTCAACACCACCACGGCCGCGTTCGCGCTGCTGTCGCTGTGCGCGATCCTGTTCGGCACCGCCGGTGAGGCCAAGGCGACACCGGTGCTGACGATCCTGTGCATCGCGGTCTTCGAGCTGCTGACGATGGTGGTCTCGGGTCTCGGCCACAAGGTCCTGGTGGCCGTGCAGCGTTGGGCCACGTGGGTTTTCGGTGCGCTGAACATCGTGGTCGCGATCAGCCTGGTCGCCACCATCGACTGGCACGCGGTCGGCGCGGCCTCCCCCGCCCCGATCGGCGTGGTGATCGCGGGCATCGGCACGATCGCCGCCGGTACCGGCATCGGCTGGGCGAACGCCTCGGCGGACATGTCGCGGTACCAGTCCCCCGCCGTCAAGGCCGGTTCGCTGGTCGCCTCGGCCGCCGTGGGCGCGGGCATCCCGCTGATCCTGCTGATCTCGCTGGGATCCCTGCTGTCTGCGGGTGATCCGGCGCTGGCCGAGGCCGGCGACCCGGTGGCGGCGATCCGCGCGATGCTGCCCGCCTGGATGGCCGTTCCGTACCTGATCGCCGCGGTCGGCGGACTGCTGCTGTCCAACCACCTCTCGGTGTACTCGGCGGGGCTGTCGACGCTGACCATGGGCATCAACATCAAGCGGGTCTACGCGGTCGCCGTGGACGTGGTCGTGACCTTCCTCGGCTCGATCTACTTCATGCTCGTCGCCGACAGCTTCTACGACCCGTTCGTCACCTTCATCAGCCTGCTGGCCATCCCGATCACCGCGTGGCTGGGCGTGTTCCTGACCGACATGCTGCACCGCACGACCTACGACCCGGCCGGGCTGATGGACATGCGCAGCACCAGCTCCTACTGGTACCGGGGCGGGGTCGAACCGCGCGCGTTCTTCGCGTGGGCGCTGGCCATCGTGGTCGGATACCTGTTCAGCAGCAACGATTTCTTCACCGGCCTGCTCGCCGAGACCTGGCTGGGCGAGAACGGGCTGGGCTGGGTGATCACCTTCGTGATCTCCGCCGGGGTCTACGCGCTGCTGGGCGGCAGCCGCAAGGCCGCGGCATGACCGGCCGTCTGGTGCACACCGGGCAGGTCGTGCTGGACCTGGTGATGCGGGTGCCGTCGCTGCCTCCGCCCGGCGGTGACGTGCTCGCCGAGAGCACCGAGCTGCTGCCGGGCGGCGGCTTCAACGTGATGGCCGCCGCCGCTCGATCGGGCGCCGAGGTGGTCTACGCGGGGGCTCACGGCACCGGGCGCTTCGCCGATCAGGCGCGAGAGGCGCTGCGCGCCGAGGGGATCGAGGCCGCGCAGCCGCAGCAGCCCGACTCGGACAACGGGATCTGCGTGGCGCTGGTGGAGCCCGGTGGTGAGCGCACGTTCGTCACCGGCGTCGGCGCGGAGGGGCGGCTGCTGCCGGAGCAGCTGGCGAAGGTGCGCACCGAGGCGGCCGACATCGTCTACCTCAGCGGCTACAGCCTGCTGCACCGCTCCAACCGGGAGGCGCTGCTGGCCTGGCTGCCGGGGGTTCGTTCGCGGGTGCTGCTCGATCCGTGCCCGCTGGTCGCCGACATCCCCGCCGACGTGCTCGACGCGGTCCTGCCGAGAGTGGACGTGCTCAGCTGCAACGCCGAGGAGGCCCGAGTCCTCGCGGGCGCGACCGACTCCGAGGTCGCGGCCGGGAAGTTGGCCGGGCGGCTGGGCGGTTCGGCCGCGGTCGTCCTGCGCGACGGCCCGTCGGGCTGCCTGCTCACCGCCGGCGGTGCGACGCAACGCATCTCGGGCTTCCCGGTCACCCCGGTGGACACCAACGGCGCCGGGGACGCCCACTGCGGTGTCCTGGCCGCGATGCTCCTCGAGGGCGCGGACCTGCCCACCGCCGCGCTGCGGGCCAACGCGGCGGCCGCCCTGTCCGTCCAGCACCAGGGCCCGGCCACCGCACCGCAGCGCCAAGAGCTCGACGAGTTCCTCACCGAGCGCACCTGACCCCGAGCACGACCGCGACCACGAGGCACCCCGCACCGACACCGACCAGCGAACCGGATTCGGTGAGCACGGCACCGAAGCCACCGGCGAGGGTGATGACGGCCTTGCTGATCCCGGCCGCCTGACCGGCGCGTTCCTCCTCGACGACGGCCTGCGAACCGGCCAGCGCCAGCGCGTTCGCCACACCCAGCGCGAATCCCGCGAGGCTGACCGCCACGAGGTCTGCGGGATCGAGGAGGACCAGGACCAACCCGGCCGCAACCGCGCAGACCGCCATGACGCGCTCCGCTCGTGCGAGGTCCACGCGCCCGGCGAGCGGTCCGGCGCAGGCCATGAGGACTGCCGGGAGCAGCAGCGCGACGCCCGCACCGATCGCGGACATGCCCCGCTCGGCCTGCAGGACCGCGGGAACGGTGACCAGCACGCCCACCGTCGCGGCGTTGGACACCGCACCAGCGCCGGTCAGCGCGAGGTACCGGGCGTTGCCCAGCAGAGCAGGGCGCGGTGCGCCGCGGCGCGCTCGCGCGAATCCGAGCAGCAGCAGGACGGTCCCGCCCAGGACGAGCGCGGACTCAGGACCGAACTCCGGCAGTCGATCGACCAGCAGCGCCGCGCCCGCGCAGGCCGCCGTGACGGTCACCAGACCCGGCCAGTCCATCGGAGTCGCGCGCCGGGCCTGCTCCGCGCGGGAGGTGGCGGCCAGGAGCGCCGCCAGCAGTGCGAGTGCCGCGCTGGCCGCGAAGATCGCCCGCCAGGACAGCGCGTGCGCCAGGGTGCCCCCGACCAGCGGGCCGACCGCGGTCGCGAGCCCGGCCGTCCCGAGCGCGACACCGATCGCCCGGCTCCGGGCGTGGACCGGAAACGCGGTGCTCAGCAACGAGACCCCCACCGGCATGATCAGCGCCGCGCCCGCTCCCTGCGCCACCCGCAGCGCGATCAGCGCCGGGGAGGACGGCGCCCACGCGCAGCCGAGCGCGGCCAGCCCGAACAGCAGCAGCCCGGTCACCAGCGCGTTCCGCCTTCCGAAGCAGTCACCGGCCCGCCCGGCGGCGGGCATCGACGCACCGGCGGCCAGCAGGTACGCGGTGACCACCCACGACTGCGCGCCCACGAGCTCGCGGCCGATCTCCGGCAGCGCCGGGTTCAGCGCGAGGGCGTCGAGCTGGACGCATCCCGCGCCTGCGGACACCGCGGCGAGCGCGCGGCAGCGCCTGACATCGGACATGGCATACCCCTCGTGCCGCGCCCGCGATCGGGCGCATCCAACAGCGGAGGCGCGAAGGGGAATGTCGTACCGAAGAGGGTGCGGGGAGGCGGTTTCGGTCGCCGGACGCCGGTCGGTTCACGGCGGGGAACACCTCGAACGAGGGCGGTTCGATGCTAGCAGTCAGCGCGGCCGACGCGGTGCGGTTCCCAGCCGCGGGGGGTCGGTCGGATCGGGACGCCACTGCGGGGTCCCACACGACTCCGGGCGGCACCAGCTCGGTGCCGTCGAACATTGCCCGCACCTCGTCCCGGGTGCGGAAGGTGACCTGGGTGGCGGTGTTCTCGGCGAAGTACAGCTCGACGCGGGCGGCCTCCTCCTCGCGCTCGTCGGCGGTGAGCGTGGAGATCACCACGGCGCTCCACGGCGCGAGCGCGTCGCGGTAGCGGTGCATCCCGGTCTGCACCTGCGGGGTGATGTAGTGCAGGACGGCCACGGTCAGCAGTGCCACCGGGCGCGAGAAGCCCAGCAGTCGCGCGGTTTCCGCGGTTCCCAGCACCGCGTCACCCGGATTTCCGCTGAAATCCGGCACCCGGGTGCGGGAGGTGGGAAGCTGGTGCGGGAGGTGTTGTGGTGATCCGGTTGGCCGGGGAAGACGATCTGCCGCTGCTGCGGGAGGTGGAGCGCGCGGCGGGCAGGCCGTTCGCCGACGTCGGGATGGACCTGGTGGCCTCCGACGAACCCCCGTCTCCGGCGGTGCTACAGGAATTCCAGGAGGCCGGGCGCGCCTGGGTCGCGGTCGTCGAGGACGTTCCGGTGGCGTACCTGATCGCCGAGATCGTCGACGGGTGCGCGCACGTCGAGCAGGTCTCCGTTCATCCGGACCACGCCGGTCGGCGGATCGGTTTCCGCCTCATCGAGACCCTCGCGGCCTGGGCGCGGGATCGAGACCTGCCGGCGCTGACGCTGACCACCTTCACCGAGGTCGCCTGGAACGGGCCCTACTACCTGCGCTGCGGGTTCCGGTACCTGACCGACGACGAGCTCACCCCCGGCCTGCGGGAGATCCGGGCCGCCGAGGCGGTCGCCGGACTGGACGCGTGGCCGAGGGCCTGCATGCGACGCGACCTGTAGGGGGATCTTGCGGGGCCCGGTCCGGGCTTGCAGACTTCGTCGTCATGTCGAATTCCATACGTTTTGCCCTGTTGTCGGCGTTGATCGCCGTGGTGACGGCGCTCGGGCTCGTCGCTCCGGCGGGTGCGGCGCGCGAGATCGACCCGCGGCCGAGCACCGAGGACCTGGCCCGCCAGCTGCTCGACCTGCAGGTTCGCAGCCGCGGTGAGGTCCGGGTGACACCGATCGGCGCCAGCAACCAGCAGCGGCCGGTGTGGAGCGCGCGAGTCGGGCACGGTCCGCAGCGCATCCTCTACGTCACCCAGCAGCACGGCGACGAACCGCTGGGAACGCCTGCGGCCCTGGAATTCCTGCGCGAGGTCGGCATCGGCAACGATCAGCACCAGCGCCGGCTGCGCGAGCAGGTGACCGTCGACGTGGTGGTGCGCGCCAACCCCGACGGCCACGAGCACAACTGGCGCTACAACTACGACCCGGACGCCGATCCGGAGTTCGGCGAAGCGGGCAAGGGCTACGACATCAACCGCTACCACGACCCCGCGGTGGCACCGGAGGACAACCCGGCGACCGAGGCCGGTCTGATCAGGCGGCACCACGCCGAGTTCAAGCCGCACATCTCGGTCGACTACCACATGCAGGGCCGCTACGTCGGCGGCGACGGACGTGAGATCACCGCGTCGTTGATGTGGCCGACGACTCCGGGCGTCGCCGAAGAACCGCTGAACCTGGCCAAGCAGGTCTCCGTGGTCGCGCGGTCCGCGATGGACGCCGGTGGTGCCAACGTCTCCCAGTACCCGGGCGGCGACTACCAGGGAATCGCCCGCAACGCCTACGGCCTGCTGGGCAGCGGCAGCGTGCTCATCGAGCTCAGCGACATGGGCCCGGAGCACGAGCAGTTCCAGATCGCCTCGGCGCTGGAATCCATGCACGCCATTGCCGAGGCGACGGCTGACGGCTCGGTCACCTCGGTCGACCCCGCCGAGGCGGACACCATCCCGCCCCGCGGCGAGCCCCTCCCGGCGACGACCACCCGCGCCGCCGACTGACGGACTTCGCGCGGGATTCGCAGTCCCACCGCGAATCCCGCGCGACCTCCGAATCCCTCACCCCGCCAGGGGTTTCACGACTGCCGCTCAGGCGTTGACGATGCGTCGCAGCCACGCGGTCCGGGCTTCGGCGGCGGACATGCTCAGCCGGGCACCGGGGAACATCCGGAAGCCGTGGAAACCGCCTGGCCAGACGTGCAGTTCGGCGACCCCACCGGCCTGCCAGATGCGGGTGGCGAAGGCGACGTCCTCGTCGCGGAAGGTCTCCGCTGACCCGACGTCGATGAACGTCGGCGGCAGCCCGGACAGGTCCTCGGCGCGCGCGGGGGCCGCGTAGGGCGAGACGGCCTCTCCACCGCGGGAATCGCCGAGCAGCGCGGTCCAGCCGACCTCGTTGGCCTGCTGGTCCCAGATGCCCAGCCCGCGCATCTGGTGCGCCGACGGGGTGTCGTTGCGGTCGTCGAGCATCGGCGCCTGCAGCAGCAGCCCGATGGTCTTCGGCCCGTCGAGGTCCCGGCTCATCAGCGCCACTCCGGCGGCCAGTCCGCCGCCCGCGCTGCCGCCGGTCATGACGATCCGCTCGGTGTCGAAACCGTTGTCCGCGCCGTGCTCGGCGATCCAGCTCAGTCCGGCGTAGCAGTCCTGCACCGGGGCGGGGTGCGGGTTCTCCGGCGCCACCCGGTAGTCCACCGACACGATCGCGCACCCCAGCTCACGCCCCCACTCGCCGGCCATGACGTCGAGGGCCTGCCGGTGATCGCCCATGATCATGCCGCCGCCGTGGATCGAGTAGACCACCGGCAGCGGACCGGTCGCCTCGGACGGGCACACGATCACCAGCGGCACCTCCGGAGCGCCCTGCGGCCCGGGAACGGCGCGGTGCTCAACGGTGAACCCGACGGCCTCGAGCTGCTCGTCGGTGGTGAACTGCCGCGACATCTCCCGCAGCTTCGGGACGTCCTCCAGCTTGAATCCCATCCCGGTGCTGGGCATGGCCTCCAGGAAGACCTCCAGCTCCGGGTCGAAGGGGACCGGCGGCGCAGCCTCGCTCATCACGCATTCCTCACAGCTCTCGACGCGGCCGGTCGCACCGCGTTCCTCGAACGATTCAACCACCGCCCGCAACCGATTTCAGCGCGCCGCACGGGCGGTGACCAGTACGGCCTCGACGGGCCGGTCCTTGCCGGGCAGGAACGCCGCGATGCTCAGCGCCGCCAGGGCGGCGAGGCAGCCGATTCCCATGATCACCTGGAAGCCCGCCTGCGACGGCACGGTGATCGGCCCGAAGTCGGTGGTCATCTGCGCCAGCACGGCACCGGCCACCGCGCTGGACACCGAGGTCCCGATGGAGCGCATCAGCGTGTTGAGGCTGTTGGCCGCAGCGGTTTCCGACACCGGCACGGCACCCATGATCAGCGCGGGCATCGCACCGTAGGCCAGGCCGATTCCGGCGCCGATGACGCTGGAGACGACGATCAGCTGCCACAGCTGCGACATGAACACCACGCCCAGCCCGTACCCGGCGGCGACGACCACGGCACCGATCATCAGCGTCACCTTCGGCCCGCGGGCCTTCGAGGTGCGGGCCGAGACCGGCGACATCGCCATCATCACCAGGCCGGAGGGCGCCATCACGACGCCGACGGCGAGCATGGTCTGCCCGAGACCGTAACCGGTGCCGGTGGGCAGCTGCAGGACCTGCGGGAGCACCAGGGACATCGCGAACATGGCGAAGCCGAAGACCGCCGAGGCGATGTTGGTCAGCAGCACCTGGCGGCGGGTGATGGTGCGCAGGTCCACCAGCGGCGCGGCCACGCGCAGCTCCCACCAGCCCCACACGCCGAACACCACGACGCCCGCCGCGGCGAGCCCGAGCGTGGTCGCGCTCCCCCAGCCCCAGCTCGCGCCCTTGGACACGACCAGCAGCAGGCAGATCAGCCCGGCCGAGAGCCCGAGCGCGCCGAGCGGGTCGAAGCGCCCGCCGGAGCGCACCGGCGACTCGGGCACGAAGGTCACGACGAGCGCGGTGGCCAATGCGCCGAGCGCGGCCGAGGTCCAGAACAGCACGTGCCAGTCGGTGCGCTCGGCGAGGAACGCGGCAGCGGGCAGGCCCAGCGCGCCGCCGACGCCCAGCGAGGCGCTCATCAGCGAGGTCGCCGAATCGAGCCGCTCGGCGAGCAGCTCGTCGCGCATGATGCTGATGCCCAGCGCGATCACACCGGAGGACAGCCCCTGCATGACGCGGCCGATCACGATCATCGGCAGCGAGCTGCTCATACCGCAGATGGCCGAACCGAGGATGAGCATCGCCAGGCTGATCAGCAGCATCCGCCGCTTGCCGTGCATGTCGCCGAGGCGTCCGACGACCGGGGTGGCCACGGCGCCGGCGAGCAGCGTCGCGGTGACCGCCCAGGCGGTGTCGGACGCGGACGCGTGCAGCAGGCCCGGGAGCATCGGCACCAGCGGGATCACCGTGGTCTGGGTCATCGCGACCGAGATGCCGGCGAAGGCCAGCACCAGGACCACGAGGTTCGATCGATCTTCCCCTGGAGCAGCGGATTTCTCCGATTTGCCGGGAATTGCTCGCATGCTCGGGGAACCTCTCGTTTCGAACTGTCCGGTGTTGTCCCCGATACCCTAATTCAGTCAGTTGACTTAATCCAGTCGGCCCCACTAGTTTCAGGTCAGCACGACCACGATCACGAGGAAGGTCGGCATGACCAACACGCTGCGCCCGGCCGACGAGGCGGAGATCCCGGAATACCCGATGACCCGCGCGTCGGGTTGCCCCTTCGATCCCCCGCCGCAGCTCAAGGCCCTGCAGGAAGAGACCCCGATCCACCGGGTGCGGCTCGCCGACGGCACCACGCCGTGGCTGGTGACCCGCTACGCCGACCAGCGCGCGGTGCTCGCCGACCCGCGCATCAGCTCCGACGCCGACCGGCCCGGTTACCCGCGCGGCGTGCCCGCGCCGCCCGGCGGCTCGAAGATCAGCTTCATCCTGATGGACGACCCGGAGCACGCGCGGCAGCGCCGCATGGTGACCGCGCCGTTCACCGTCAAGCGCATCGAAGCGATGCGACCCGCGGTGCAGAGGATCGTCGACGACCAGATCGACGCGCTGCTCGCCGGACCGAAACCGGTGGACCTCGTCGAGGCGTTCGCGCTGCCGGTGCCGTCGCTGGTGATCTGCGAGCTGCTCGGCGTCCCCTACTCCGACCACGACTTCTTCCAGGACAACAGCAAGGTCATCATCCGCAGGGACGCCACGCCCGAGCAGCGCGCCGAGGCGATGGGCGACCTCACCGGCTACCTGGACGACCTCGTCGGCCGCAAGCTCGACAACCCCGGCGACGACCTGCTTTCCGGGCTGTGCGCACGGGTCGAGGCCGGTGAGCTGGAGCGCTCGGACGTCGCGCAGATGGGCGTGCTGCTGCTCATCGCCGGGCACGAGACGACCGCCAACATGATCGCCCTGGGCACCCTCGCGCTGCTGGAGCACCCGGAGCAGCTGGCACTGCTGCGCGAGACCGAGGACCCGCAGGTCGTGGCCGGCGCGGTCGAGGAGTTGTTGCGCTACCTGCACATCACGCACAACGGACGACGCCGGGTCGCGCTGGAGGACATCGAGGTCGGCGGGCAGCTGATCCGCGCGGGCGAAGGCGTCATCATGCCCAACGACATCGGAAACCGGGACCCGGAGGTCTTCGACGACCCCGACCGCCTCGACCTCACCCGCGACGCCCGCAGGCACGTCGCCTTCGGCTTCGGCGTCCACCAGTGCCTCGGCCAGCCGCTGGCCAGGATGGAGCTGCAGGTCGTCTACAGCACGCTGTACAAGCGGATCCCGACGCTGCGGGCCGTTCCCGGGCTCGACGAGATCCCGTTCAAGCACAACGGCGCCGTCTACGGCGTCTACGAGCTGCCCGTCACCTGGTAAACCCGAAAACCCCACCGCGAAACGGAAAACCCGCTCATGAAGGTCACCATCGACCAGGACAGGTGCGTCGCCTCCGGCCAGTGCGTCATGGCCGCCGAGGACGTCTTCGACCAGCGCGACGAGGACGGCATCGCGGTGCTGCTCACCGACTCCCCCAGCGCCGAGCTCGCCGACGACGTCCACCACGCGGCCGCGGTCTGCCCGGCCCTGGCCATCACCGTCGAGGACTGAAGGAGGTCCGCGGCGATCGTCGGCACGATCGCCGCGGACCTCGTCAACCCAGACCTCGGAGGCTGTTTCGACGATGAGCCGGAGCTCGGCGATCCGATCCTCGCAGGTGAGGGCGTTGTCCTCCACCGCGGACGAGAAACCGCACTGCGGGGACGGGCAGAGCTGGTCGAGGTCGATGTCGCCCGAACCCGAGCGCGCGCTGCCCGTGAGTCAGGAGCGGTGGAAACCCGCGTAGTCCTGGCTGGCCGCTTCGTCGCAGAGGGCCGCGTAGTGGGCGAGGCCGCCTGCGTAGGGCATGAAGACCCGGGGTTTGCCCGGGACGTTGGCGCCGAGGTACCAGGAGCTCTTCGCCTGCGGGAGCAGCGTCCGGTTCGCCGCCGCCTGGACTTCCTCGGCCCAGGCCCGCTCGGCCTCCTCAGTGGCCTCGATCCGCTCGAACCCGTTGTCGCGCAGATCTTTCAGGCAGCGCGCGATCCAGTCGACGTGCTGCTCGATCGAGGTCGGCATGTTGGTCAGCACCGACGGGCTGCCCGGCCCGGTGATGATGAACAGGTTCGGGAACCCCGCCACCTGCAGGCCCAGGTAGCTCTGCGGACCGTCCCGCCACTTCTCCGCCAGCGTGCCGTTCGCGCCGCGGACGTCGATGCCGAGCATCGGGCCCGTCATCGCGTCGAAGCCGGTCGCGAACACCAGCGCGTCCAGCGGGTACTCGGCCTCGGTCGTGCGCAGTCCGCCCCGGGTGATCTCGACGATCGGCGTCTCGCGGACGTCGACGAGGGTGACGTCGTCGCGGTTGTAGGTCTCGAAGTATCCGGTGTCGATGGGCGGGCGCTTGGCGGCGAACGGGTGGTCGTGCGGCAGCAGCCGCTCGGCGACCTCCGGATCGCGCACGGTCTCCCGGATCTTCTCCCGGATGAACTCCGCAGCGGTGTCGTTGGCGTCCTGACTGCTCAGCAGGTCGTTGAAGGCCGCGCGGAAGCGCAGGCCGCCCCGCTGCCAGGCCGCCTCGTAGACCTCCCGCCGCTGCTCCGGCGGGGTGTCCACGGCGTTGCGCGGCGAGATGCGGAACGGGTGGCCGTTGCCGGTTTCCCGTTGCAGCGCGCGGATCTCGGCGTACTCCGCGCGCACGGAGGCCTGGAACTCCTCGTCCAGCGGCGCGTTGCGCGCCGGGACGCTGAAGTTCGGGGTCCGCTGGAACACCGTGAGGTGCGCGGCCTGCTCGGCGATGACGGGGATCGCCTGGATGCCGGTCGACCCGGTGCCGATGACACCGACCCGCTCGCCGGTGAAGTCCACGTCCTCGTGCGGCCACCGACCCGTGTGGTACCACTCGCCGGCGAAGCCGTCGAGGCCGGGGATCTCCGGCACGTTCGCCGAGGACAGGCATCCGACCGCGCTGATCAGGAAACGCGCGGAGAGCTCGTCTCCCCGCTCGGTGAGCACCGTCCAGCCGTCGTCGAAGGACGCCGCGGTGACCCGGGCCCCGAATCGGATGTCGCGGCGCAGGTCGAAGCGGTCGGCGACGTGGTTGAGGTAGGCCAGGATCTCCGGCTGGCGCGGGTACCGCTCGCTCCAGCGCCACTCCTGCTGCAGGTCGTCGTCGAAGGAGAAGGAGTAGTAGTAGCTCTCGGAGTCGCAGCGGGCGCCCGGGTAGCGGTTCCAGTACCAGGTCCCACCCACCCCGTCGCCTGCTTCCAGGACCACCGCGGACATGCCGAGCCCGCGCAGCCGGTGGAGCATGTAGAGACCTGAGAACCCGGCACCGATGACGATCGCGTCCAGCATGCGGCCTCCTCGTCTACCTGCTGCGCAGGGCTTTTCGGCGAGCCGTTCACCACGCTAACCGTTCGAACCGGGCATGGCCATGGTGAAGCAGACCGCCGTTCCCTCCAGCACCGTCGTGCCGTCGTCGCGGCTGACGGTGGTGGTCAGCTTCGTGATGGGCTTGTCGTCGCGGACCTCGTCGACCTGCACGCGGCCGGTGATGGTGTCGCCCGGCCGGACCGGTGCGGTGAAGTTCCAGTTCACGTTGAGGAACACCGTTCCCGGTCCGGGAAGCTTCTCGGCCACCACGGCGTTGAGCACCGCGCTGGTCACCCCGCCCTGCACCACGATCTCGCCGAACTGCGAGGACTCGGCCGCCTCGACGTCGTAGTGCAGCGGGTTGCGGTCGCCGCTGATCTGGGTGAACAGCCGGATGTCGGTAGGTCCGATGGTGCGGGACAGCTCGGCGGTCTCGCCGACCTCGGGTTTGCCGTTGGGCCACACGTCGCTCATCACGCCTCCGTAGATCTGCCGGACTACCCCGTGATTACCAGCGCGAGCGGCGCGGTTCCACTCACCGCGCCCGGCGCGAGCCGAGCCTGCCCATCGCGATCGCGCCGACCAGCGGTCCCGGCGCCAGCAGCAGGAACGCGAACCGCCAGCCCACGGCGTCGGCCAGCAGCGGGACCAGCTGGATGCTGACCACGGTCAGGGCGAACCCGATCGCTGTCTGGGCGGTCAGCGCGGTGCCCACGAATCGCGGGTCGGCGGCCTCGCTCAGCGACGTGGAGAACACGCCCGAGTCGGCGATCACCGCCGCACCCCACACCACGCAGAACACCACCAGCACGCCAGGCCCGGCGTCGAAGGCCAGCGGCGAGAGGACGCAGCACGCACCGCTGATCACCAGCGCGGCCACCGCCGCCGGGGAACGTCCGTAGCGGTCGGCGCCCCACCCGCCGAGCAGGCAGCCGAGGGCACCGGCGATGCCGATCGTGACGAACACCGTGATCCCGGTGGAGGCGGGCAGGTTCCGGCCCGCCTCGCTGGCCAGCAGGAACGTCGGGATCCACGTCCACAGCGCGTAGAGCTCCCACATGTGCCCGAAGTAGCCGAGGTTGGCCAGCCGGGGACCGCGCTCGGTGAACATCGTCAGCGCGTAGCGCGGGTTGTGCACCGCCGCCGAGGCGGCGAGGTGCGGTCCCGGCCGCACGACGGTCACCGCCACCAGCGCCCCGAGGAGCCCGGTGCAGGCGGCGGCGACCAGCACCGCGCGCCACGGCAGCGATCCGAGGCCGCCGATGAGGTGCGGCAGCGCCGAGCCGATGGTCAGCGCCGCGATCAGCAATCCCATCGCAAGGCCGCGTCCCCGGCTCGGCGCCCAGGAGGCCATCAGCTTCATCCCGACCGGGTACACCCCGGCCAGGCACATGCCGGTCAGGAAGCGCAGCGGGATCGCGGCGGCCATGCCGTCCACCACGCCCGCGAGCAGCAGCGTCCACCCGGCGGCGAGCGCGGCGCTGGTGGCCAGCAGCAGGTGCGGGCGGATCCGGTCGGCGAGGTTCAGCAATGACGATCCGACGGCACCCGCGACGAACCCGAGCTGCACCGATCCGGTCAGCCACACCGCCGCAGCGGCGCTGATCCCCCACTCCTGGCGCAGCGTGGGAACCACGGCGGACACGGAGAACCACACGGCCAGACCGAAGACCTGGACCACGGCGATCGCGCCGCGCTGCACACCTGAACGCATGCCCCGCAGTCTGCCCCACCGAACGCGGTTGACCCGACGGGCGCGGGGTGCTTGTGTCGGAGCGTGCTGGACAAGGAACGGATCGTGGAAGCGCTCGCCGCCGAGTGGGACGCGCTGGACCGGCTGCTGACCGGGCTCGACGACGCGCAGTGGGAACTGCGCACGCCGCTGCCGGGCTGGCGGGTGCGGGACGTCGCCGCGCACCTCATCGGCACCGAGCTGGTGCTCAGCGGTGAGCCGACCCCGGACGCCGGCGGGGACGTCGAGTCCTTGCCGCACGTGCACAACGACATCGGCGCCCGCAACGAGCGCTACGTGGCGCACTTCCGGTCGCAGTCCCACGAGACCGTGCTGGCGAAGTTCCGGGAGGTCACAGCCGCGCGGCTGGCGTCGCTGCGCGCGATGCCGGACGAGGAGTTCCACGCACCGGCGATGACCCCGGCCGGTCAGCAGACCTACGCGCGGTTCATGCGGATCCGGGTGTTCGACTGCTGGATGCACGAGCAGGACGTCCGGGACGCCGTCGGCCTGCCCGGTGGTGAGCGGGGCGCGTGCGCGGAGCTGTCGGTCGACGAGATCACCACGGCCCTGGGCTTCGTCGTCGGCAAGCGCGGTGGCGCACCGGACGGCGCCAGCGTCACCTTCGACCTCGGTTCCCGCGCTCTGCACGTCGCGGTGGACGGCCGGGCGGAGGTCGTCGAGTCGCTGCCCGGGGACGCCACGGTCCGCATCACGCTGCCGCTGGGCGTGTTCACCCGGCTCTGCGGCGGCCGCGTCGATCCCGAGAAGGCCTTGCCCTCCGTCGATTTCGACGGAGACGAGGTGCTCGGCGAGCAACTCGTCAGGCACCTCGCCTTCACCATCTAGTCGAGGTGGAAGACCTCCTCGACGGGCCGCATCGCCTCGTCGGGCGCGACGGTCCCGTCGAAGAGGTCGCCCATCTGCGCCTGCCAGCGGGCGTTGACGTCCGTCTCCGCCATGGCCGCGCGGGACGTCTCGAAGTCCTCGCACTCCAGGTAGCCGATGAGGGTTCCGTCGGGGCGCAGGAACAGCGAGTAGTTGCGCCAGCCGGTGTCGTGCAGCGCCTGGCGCATCTCCGGCCACACCGCGCGGTGCCGCTGCCGGTACTCGTCGACCTTGTCGGGTTTGACGTGCAGGACGAAGCAGATCCGCTGCGTCACCTGGCCCACCCTTGCTCCTGCTCGATCTCCTCCAGCGTCAGCCCCTCGGTCTCCGGGCCCCAGAGGACGCCGATGACACCGCTGATCACGATGAACGCGGTCAGGATGCAGGCCAGCGTCTGGAACCCGGTGGCGGTGATGATCGGCACGAAGAAGCTCCAGAAGCCGAGCCCGATGCGCACGACGGCGAACATCAGCCCCTGGGCGGTGCTGCGCAGCTTGGTCGGGAACAGCTCGCCGGACCAGATCTGGAAGAAGTGCTGGGCGCCGAAACCACCGCCGATGCCGATGGCCACGATGTAGCCGAGCGCGGTGCCGAAGTTCAGCGGCAGCACGGCCAGCAGCAGCATGCCTCCCGCCTGGATCACGGTGGACAGCGCCAGCATCAACCGCCTGTTGAACCGGTCGTTGAACGGCATGAACACCAGCACGGTGAACACCGCGACCAGCAGGAAGTACAGGCACTGCAGGCCGACGCCGGCGGCGTCGCTCTGGCTGCCGAACGCCTTGAGCAGGTACGGGGTGTAGAAGCCGTTGGTGCCGGCGAAGAGGTTCCAGACGCCGTACATGCCGATGAGCATCAGCGACAGCCGCAGGCCCTTGCCGGTGAGCAGCGGCCGCAGCGCGGCACCCCACTTCACCGGGCCGGTGTCGGTGGTTTCCTGCTCCCAGCGCGCGGATTCGCCGATGCCGTGGCGCATCCACCAGGTGATCAGCGCGGCGACGAACAGGCTCGCGAACAGCAGCCGCATGCCGAGCATCCCGAGCGGCTGCAGGGCGAGCCCCAGCGCCAGGGTCACGATCGGCCCCAACGACCACAGGACTTGGGACAGGCCGCCGAGCTTGCCGCGCTTGCGGGCCGGGGAGAACTCGGTGATCAGGCTCCACGAGGCCGGGATGTCGGCGCCGACGGCGAGGCCGACAAGGATGTAGCCGACGAACAGCATCCAGGTGTCGACGGCGAAGATCAGCCACAGCGTGCCGAACATGTACAGCAGCAGGTCGTAGGCGTAGATCTTCTTGCGGCCGTACCGGTCGCAGATGTAGCCGCCGACGAGCGCGCCCACGCCTGCCGAGATGGCGTTGGAGCTCAGCGCGCCGAGCAGGCCGACGGTGCTGTCGGTGAGCCCGTACGCCTGGACCCACACGCTCAGCGCGACGGAGCCGGCGACGATGGAGCCCGCGTCGATGTAGCCGGCCATCGCCGCTACGAACGACCATTTCCAGTGCTGCCCTGACGAGGCGTGCTCGCTCTGACGGACGCCTGCGGATGAAGTCATCGTTGTCCTTCATGCAGCTCATCGACGTCGTCCGCACCCGGGACGCAGACGGTGCTTGAAACGTTTTATGCAGCGAGCACACTAGAGAGCAGCCCCACACCCGTCAAGCGTCCGAACGGACGAGCACCTTTCTCGCAAAACCTCTTCGGGGAATTGACGCCCGCCAGGTCGCCCGCCTACCGTGAACGACAGGTTTAAACGTTTCAAGCACTGGCGATGCGCACTGGAGCGACGATGGCCGACCGCAAGACCGTCAAGGCGGCGCTGACCGCGCAGCGGATCGAAACCCCCTCCTGGGCCTACGGGAACTCCGGGACGCGGTTCAAGACCTTCCTGCAGGAGGGCGTTCCGCGCGACCCGTTCGAGAAGCTCGATGACGCCGCCCAGGTGCACGCCTTCACCGGCATCGCCCCCAGCGTCGCGCTGCACATCCCCTGGGACCGGGTCGACGACTACACCGCGCTGGGCGCGCACGCCGAATCCCTCGGCTTGACCCTGGGCGCGATCAACCCGAACACCTTCCAGGAGGACGAGTACCGGCTCGGCAGCATCTGCAACCCCGACCCGGCGGTGCGCCGGAAGGCGCAGGCCCATCTGCTGGAGTGCGTCGACATCATGGACGCCACGGGTTCCGACGCGCTGAGCCTGTGGTTCGCCGACGGTCTCAACTACCCCGGCCAGGACTCCCTCGCCGAGCGCCAGCAGCGCCTGTCGGAGGCCCTGCGCGCGGCCTACGACCGGTTGGGCGAGGACCAGCGGATGCTGCTGGAGTACAAGTTCTTCGAGCCCGCGTTCTACGCCACCGACGTCCCGGACTGGGGCACCTCCTACGCCCACTGCCTGGACCTGGGCGAGCGCGCGCAGGTGCTGGTCGACACCGGGCACCACGCGCCGGGCACCAACATCGAGTTCATCGTGGCGTTCCTGCTCGGGCGCGGGCGGCTGGGCGGTTTTCACTTCAACAGCCGCTTCTACGCCGACGACGACCTGATGGTCGGCGCCGCGGATCCGTTCCAGCTGTTCCGGATCATGCACGAGATCGTGCGGGCCGGAGCCCTGGAGGAATCGGCGAACGTCGCGTTCATGCTCGACCAGTGCCACAACCTGGAGCCGAAGATCCCGGCGCTGATCCGCTCGGTGCTCAACGTCCAGGAGGCCACCGCCAAGGCCCTGCTGGTGGACGGCGACGCCCTGGCCGGGGCGCAGCGCGAGGGCGACGTCCTCGGCGCCAACGCGGTGCTGATGGACGCCTACAACACCGACGTCCGCCCGCTGCTGGCCGCAGTCCGCGAGGACATGGGCATCGACCCCGATCCCATCGCCGCCTACCACCGCTCCGGCTACGCGGAGAAGATCATCGCCGGCCGCGAGGACGGCACCCCCGCGGGCTGGGGCGCCTGAGCAGTTCCCGTTCCGCCGAGCACGGAGAGGTTTGACATGAGCTCGACGCATCCCGAAGTGGCTGCGCTGCTTGCGCGTTCGCACGAACTGGGCGCGGACCCCCGCAACACCAACTACGCCGGGGGCAACGCCTCGGCCAAGGGCGAGGCCGCGGACCCGGTGACCGGCAGGCCGGTCCCGCTGATGTGGGTCAAGGGGTCCGGCGGCGATCTGGGGACGCTGACCGAGGCGGGGTTGGCGGTGCTGCGGCTGGACCGGCTGCGGGCGCTGGCCGAGGTCTACCCGGGCGTGGACCGCGAGGACGAGATGGTCGCCGCCTTCGACCACTGCCTGCACGGCAAGGGCGGCGCGGCACCGTCGATCGACACCGCCATGCACGGACTGGTCGAGGCCGCCCACATCGACCACCTGCACCCCGACGCCGGCATCGCGCTGGCCACCGCCGCCGAGGGTGAGGCGTTGACCGCGGAGTGCTTCGGCGACCTGGTCGCGTGGGTTCCGTGGCGGCGTCCCGGTTTTCAGCTCGGACTGGACATCGCCGCGATCAAGGAGGCGAACCCGCGAGCCATCGGCGTGGTGCTGGGCGGCCACGGGATCACCGCGTGGGGCGCGACCAGCGAGGAGTGCGCGCGCAACTCGCTGCACATCATCCGCACCGCGGAGAAGTTCATCGCCGAGCGCGGCGGGCCCGAGCCGTTCGGACCGGTGATCGAGGGCTTCGAGCCGCTGCCGGAGGAGCAGCGCAGGCGGCGCGCGGCCGAGCTGGCTCCGGTGCTCCGCGGTCTGGCCTCCACCGACCGCCCGCAGGTCGGCCACTTCGACGACGCGCCGGAGGTGCTGGAGTTCCTGGCGCGCGAGAACCACCCGCGCCTGGCAGGTCTGGGCACGTCGTGCCCGGACCACTTCCTGCGCACCAAGGTCCGCCCGCTGGTGCTCGACCTGGGTCCCGACGCCGAGTTCGACGAGGTGGTGGCCCGGCTGAAGGAGCTCCACGAGAGCTACCGGGAGGACTACCGCGCCTACTACGACCGGTTCGCCGAGCCCGATTCGCCTGCGATGCGCGGTGCGGATCCGGCGATCGTGCTGGTGCCGGGGATCGGCATGTTCTCCTTCGGCAAGGACGCGCAGACCGCGCGGGTGGCCGCCGAGTTCTACCGCAACGCGATCAACGTGATGCGCGGCGCGGAGTCGATCTCCACCTACCAGCCGATCGACGAGGCGGAGAAGTTCCGCATCGAGTACTGGGCGCTGGAGGAGGCCAAGCTCGCCCGGATGCCCGAGCCCAAGCCGCTGGCGACCCGCGTCGCGCTGGTCACCGGGGCGAGCTCGGGGATCGGAAAGGCCACCGCGCAACGGCTCTCGGCCGAGGGCGCGTGCGTGGTGCTGGCCGATCTCGACCTCGACAACGCCCAGGCGCTGGCCGAGGAGCTCGGCGGACCGGACAAGGCCGTCGCGGTGCAGGTCGACGTCACCGACGAAGACCAGATCACCGAGGCCTTCCGCGCTGCGGCGCTGGCCTTCGGCGGCGTGGACCTGGTGGTCAACAACGCCGGCCTGTCGATCTCGAAACCGCTGCTGGAGACCACGGTCGCCGATTGGGACCTCCAGCACGACGTGATGGCGCGCGGCTCGTTCCTGGCCTCGCGGGAGGCGGCGCGGGTGATGGTCGCCCAGGGCACGGGTGGCGACATCGTCTACATCGCCAGCAAGAACTCGGTGTTCGCGGGCCCGAACAACGTCGCCTACGGCGCGACGAAGGCCGATCAGGCGCACCAGGTGCGGCTGCTGGCCGCGGAGCTGGGCGAGCGCGGAATTCGCGTCAACGGCGTCAACCCCGACGGCGTGGTGCGCGGTTCGGGCATCTTCGCCGGTGGTTGGGGCGCGCAGCGGGCGAAGGTCTACGGCGTGGAGGAGGACGAGCTCGGCGAGTTCTACGCCCAGCGCACCATCCTCAAGCGCGAGGTGCTGCCCGAGCACGTGGCGGCAGCGGTGTTCGCGCTGGTGGGCGGGGACCTCACGCACACCACGGGCCTGCACGTGCCGGTCGACGCGGGTGTCGCCGCGGCGTTCCTGCGCTGAGGGAGTGCGCCGATGACAACGGAGTCGCCGACGTTCGCCGCGGTGGACCTGGGCGCGTCCAGCGGGCGGGTCGTCCTCGGACGGCTCACCGCCGGGCGGCTGGAGACCGCGGAGGTGCACCGCTTCGCCAACGGCCCGGTGCCGCTGCCGGACGGGCTGCACTGGGACGCGGTCGGGCTGTTCCGCGAGGTGCTCACCGGGCTGCGCGAGGCCGGTGGGCCGGTGTCGGTCGGGGTGGATTCCTGGGCGGTCGACTACGGGCTGCTGGATTCCTCGGGCTCGCTGGTGGGCGAGCCGTTCCACTACCGGGACTCGCGGACCGATGCGGTCGCTCAGTCCTTCGTGGACTCCTTCGGCGCTCCGGAGCTGTTCGCCCGCAACGGTGTTCAGTTCCTCCCGTTCAACACGATCTTCCAGCTGGCCGCGTCGAAGGGCGCGGCGCTGGAGGCGGCGGAGGTGCTGCTGCTGATCCCGGACCTGATCGGGTACTGGCTGACCGGGCAGGTGGGGGCGGAGCTGACCAACGCCTCCACCACCGGTCTGCTGGACGCGCGGACGCACGAGTGGTCACCGGAGCTGGCGCGGGCCGCGGGCATCGACCCGTCGCTGCTGCCTCCGCTGCGCGGACCGGGCGAGGTCGTGGGCGAGCTGCTGCCGTCGGTGGCCGGGGAGACCGGCCTGACCGGCACTTCGGTGGTGGCGGTCGGTTCGCACGACACCGCTTCGGCGGTGGTCGGGGTTCCCGCCCGGTCCCCGAACTTCGCCTACGTGTGCACCGGCACCTGGTCGCTGACCGGCCTGGAGCTGCCCGCCCCGGTGCTCACCGAACAGGCCCGCCGCGCGAACTTCACCAACGAGCTCGGCATCGACGGCACGGTCCGCTTCCTGCGCAACATCATGGGCCTGTGGCTGCTCCAGGAGAGCCTCCGGACCTGGGGCCTGGCCTCGGAAGACCTGCCCGGACTGCTGGCCGAGGCGGCGCGGGCGGAACCGCTGACGGCGGTCGTCGACGCCGAGGACATCCGGTTCCTGGCACCCGGCGAGATGCCGGCCCGCATCGCCGAGGCCTGCCGCGAGACCGATCAGCCGGTGCCGGAGACGCGGGGCGCGGTGGTCCGCTGCATCCTCGAAAGCCTCGCCCTGGCCCACCGCCGCGCCGTCCGCGAGGCCGCCGAGCTCGCCGGCCGGGACGTCGACGTCGTCCACCTCGTCGGCGGCGGCGCCCGCAACGAACTGCTCTGCCAGTTCACGGCCGACGCCCTGGGCATCCCCGTCGTGGCGGGTCCGGTCGAAGCCACGGCGACCGGAAACCTCCTCACCCAGGCCAAAGCCGCCGGCCAGGTCGCCGACCTCCCCGAAATCCGCCACCTCGTCGCGCACTCCCACCC